>JBCBZV010000163.1:0-7900 GCA_039815155.1 Pseudomonadota bacterium | reverse complement strand
GGTTGGAGCAAACCCCTGCTATCTCACCTTTGATATCGATTGTCTGGACCCGTCCTGTGCGCCGGGTACGGGAACACCAGTGGTCGGCGGGCTAAGTACGCTTCAGGCTCTGCGAATTCTGCGTCACCTGCGCGAGCTGAAACTGGTGGGCATGGATCTCGTCGAGGTCGCACCGGCCTACGACGTCTCTGAAATTACCGCTCTCGCCGGCGCGACGATCGCGTTGAACCTGTTGTGTGTCTACAGCGAGCGCGTGAGCTAAGCGTAAGAACTATGCTCATGTCCTGGCTCCGGGACGGCAAAGCGAGCACGCCGTTCTGGTAAGCGGTGGGCCGACGCTGTTTGCCTAGCCGACCCCTTGCACACGTCTATTAGTGGGTCGGTCGAGTTCACCAAAGAGGATTTCTATCTCCTGAACTTCCGACGTAGGACGACTGTCCAGGTAAGTAAATAAAAACCTTCGCTCAACATCGATCCGCGTGCCAAGTCGTGCGTATCTACTTTCGCTCACTGGGGAGGTAGACGTGACGATCGTAAGTGCTTCAGCAGTCTTATTAGCTTCGTTTCTTTTTGGCGGAACGGTTCTGTATTCGTTTGGTTTTGCCGCGTTCCTATTCATCAATTTGCCCGCGGAGCAGGCGGGTCCCCTGATTCGCAAAGCCTTTCCCCATTTCTACCTTTGGATGATTGTGACCGCTGCTCTGTCGGCCATTGTGTTCATCTGGGTGGATACGCGCTCTGCATTGCTGCTAGCTATTGTCAGCGCCACCACGATCCCTGCGCGCCAGCTGCTTATGCCTGCGGTCAATCGAGCCACAGACACCGGTGACAGCAATCGATTTAAGAAGCTGCACAGTTTTTCTGTGATTGTGACGCTAGTACACATCGGGATCATCGGATACGTGCTCGTTCGTCTGACTTCATGACGAGAACGGGAGACAGGCCCAGCACACGGACACACAATCCGGAGCCAGCAAAAGGCACGGAAGACTGGGTAATTTGGGCAGCCTGGGCGGACCGGGTCACTTTTGATGAAATTCAGGAGCGAACCGGATTGACGGAAAAAGACGTAATTAAAATCATGCGTCGAAAATTGAAGCCCTCCAGCTTTCGGCTTTGGCGCAAACGAGTCACCGGGCGAAGCACAAAACATCGGAAGCGGTTTGTCATGGCCCGCGACGACTATTAGACCCTGCCCGCTTGCTGACTTCGCTCTCCCTACCTAGCTACCGTATGCTCCAACGCTAAGGGCTTTTATTCTCCAAGTAGCATAAAACTACCGCTCCGAGCGGCACGAACCTGCTCTGGCAGCCCTGCACCTGCTACATCGTTACTCATTTCGCGCTGATCTTGCCGCACTTGCGATAGACTGCTCCTATGGCAGCTATTATCCAGTCGCTCACGGACCGGGCGGTATTTCAAAGTCTTCGTACCACTACCCTCAGTATCACAGGCTCGGCTTGCGCTATTGGTGGACTCGTCGCCGATGTTTTGCAGCCAATCGCACCGTTCGCTTCCTATCTATTTTATGTTTCGTTTATTGCCTTATCGGTTCTTCTCTATCTTTTGTGGAAGGGGAAAGAGGACTTCCTTGGCGCCGCGGCTTTTGCTGGCGTCGCCTGTGCAGTGTTTGGATTGATCACCTTGTTTCAAGTGGGCGAAGAATCCCAGGAAGTAGGCTTCGTAGCCGCGACCGTTCCCTCTGTGGCTAGCCTTCAAGAGCGTCTGGGCCTGATAGACCAAAAACTCGACCGAATATCTGAAGATACAACAAGCCTTCGTGCAAGCGCTGAGCGCATTGAAGAAAGCAATGCGCAGATCATTCGCAGCATCGAAGAGATGCGACAAAGCTTTGCGAGCGATGAACTGATCGGCAAGCCGCGCTCTCCCGAGCAGCACTATCGCAATGCACGAATTCACGAGTTAGCGGGTAACTACTCGGCCGCTCGCCAGGCTTATCTGGCTTACTTTAAGAGCGACTTGCCGCTTTTGGATCCGCACCTGCGATTCCTGTCTTTTCTTCGCGTGCAGGAGGGCCGCGCCAGCGCGCGCGAGACCTACAATCTGCTTATGCAGGGGCGAGACAATGCGGCCACGAACTACATACGCTTGTTGTTGCTCGAACCTCCGGTAAGGATGGGTCGCTTGCTGGCCTATGCAGAGGAAAATACCGATTTCGCGCCGGTCTTCTATCACCTTAGCGAGGAGGTCAGTGAACGACGACTGGGCTTTCAAACCATCGCTAATAAGCAAAGCGAGCGGGAATATCTAAATAATTTCCTGGCTGCGGACAAGGCGGGCGGCCTGCTTAAGCATATGATTGATCAGAGTTTGGTGGATAGCTGGCGAGAGGACGTCGCCACCAGGCTACAGACTTTGAACGCGGTGGATGCGGCCGCTTTGGAAAACCCCGTATCAGTCAGCTTCGGCGTGAACAACAGCGGATACGCGGTGACCGTTTTGATCGCCGAACCAGCAAAAGAGATTTTCTGGCGTACCGGTTCCAGCGGCGAGCTACGAAGCACCGGATCGACCGGGCAAACCAATCTGCAGACCGGTCTTCCCGCGCCGAAACAGTTTTTTAACTTACCGATCAATCAGCGGGACACTACCGTAGAGGTGAGCTATCTGGACCTGAACGATGTAGAGCAGGGCCCTTTTAGTTTTCCCTTTAAGGGCAAGAAAGAGAGTGCAGATGCCAATCAAAGAATTTTGGAGTCGACCGGTACGAGTTGGGTAAGCTTCCGAGACTTCAATGGCAAACGCCTGTTGTATTTCTCGCATCTGATGACGTATCGGGGCAGCCTGAAGGAAATTCGTTACGGTCTAAATAGCGGCAAACCGTCACGCCGCTATCGCTTCCCCGCGTGGCGGAAAGCAGGCATCGCTCCTATTGATGAGAAAACGCCTTTGTATATTGAGGTTCCCCGGTCAACGCGTTACGCGACAGTTCAGCTGACCTACAAAGACGAAAGTAAGTCCGCCGTGCAGCGTTTTGACTACGTGAGGCAGAACTGACAACCGCGATGACCCGGTTCGCCTGCTTCGGCACCCAAGAACCTTTGTAACCAGCTACTAGCATGACAGCTCGCTTAAGCAATCGCGGTATCTTTATGCTCGCTGTCGCTTCCGCGTTCGTAACCGCCAATGCGTACTACATTCACCCCATCATCGGTCGCGTAGCCGAGAGTTTTGGTGTGGGTAATGGTCTGGTCGGCGTAGTTCCTGCTCTTAATCAGTTTGCTTTAGCACTCGGTGTCCTCTTGCTCTTGCCCCTAGGCGACCGCATGAGCAATCGGCGTCTTGTCGCAGCTTGCTTGAGCATCCAAGTAATTGCCCTTCTTTTCATGGCGATTACAAACAGCTTCGCGGTATTTGTGCTTGGGTCGACCATCCTAGGATTTTTTACCATTACGCCCTATCTGCTCCCGGCATACGCTTCAAAAAGAGTCGAGGCCTCCAGCCTCGGATTTGTTACTGCCGTACTAACGGCGGGTGTGCTTGCTGGGGTTCAAGTCAGCCGGCTTGCCTCTGGGGTCATTGCCGAATTTCTCGGGTGGCGCGTGGTCTATTGGATTGCCGCGGCCCTAATGGCTTTGTCTGCCGTTGCTCTTCCGCTGCTAATGCAGAGCGAGAAACACGCTAAAGAGGCGCTGCCATCCTATAGAAGCTTGCTGTCTTCTCTGTACGGCCTGTCTTTGCAGCATCGCCGCGTGGTTACCTCGGGTGTTATTCAGGGTCTCAACTTCGGTATGTTCATTGCCACCTGGATGGGTATCGGTCTGCACTTAACCAGCGACCGGATGAACCTGGGTACCGACATTGTCGGTTATCTGGCCGCCTTTTCCGGAATAGCCGTTCTGTTCACACCGATGGCGGGACGCTATGCCGACCGCTATGGTCCAGAGAGAGCCCGCTTGTTCGCCGCCTGCGCACAGCTCGTTGGCATTGCCACCTACGCACTTACCGGTTCGACTTGGTGGTATTTGCTGCTGCCCATCGCAATTACCGCCATCGTCGGTCCGATCATCGACGTGAGCGGTCGCATGACCGGACTTAGCCAGCCGCCGGATGTACGCACCAGGATGATGAGTTTGTACATCACATTGATGTTTCTCGGCGGCAGTGTTGGTAGCTGGGGTGGCACGGTCGCCTACGACCTGGGCGGCTGGAGCGGCACAGTCGCGCTTATTTGCAGTATGTCCCTAGCCGTGTGTTTGTTGTCGCATCAGCAGTACAGATCGTCTCTGGTCGAGCGATGATGCTAGGATTCCGACATCGATGCATCAACGAATAGGAGATGACGATGACAGGTAGTTGCGCGTGCGGCTCGGTTAGTGTGTCGACGACCCGAAAGCCGGATTTTATTCACGACTGTAATTGCGGGTTGTGCAGAAAAGTAGGTGCAGGATGGGGTTACTTCGTTTCCGAAGAGGTTGAGGTCACCGGTGCTACAAACATTTTTGAAAGGCCGGACAAAAAAGTGCCCACCGCAAGCGTGCATTTTTGCCCGACTTGCGGCACGACCACCCACTTCACACCTTCAGCGGCGCAGCGCGCCCAACAGTCATGCGCTGACTATGTTGGTGTCAATGCGAAGCTGTTTTCGCCCTCTGAGCTCACAGGTATCGAGATTCGATTTCCTGATGGCGCCAACTGGACTGGCGAAGGAGATTTTAAGTACAGGCGCGCCGCGCTAAAGGTCGGTGAGGAATCACCCTACTAGTTCAGATGACGCTCACCTTGTACTCAGTGCACAACAACAGTCAATTAGAATTGGTAACGCCCCTGTAAAGCGATCGATAACGGTCGCTCCGCAATTGCAAAGTAGCTGTTTGAGTTAGTGAAGGCGACGTCGTTTCGCCACGCATAGGTCACTTCATCGGTCAGGTTTTTTCCGATCAAGGAAACACTCCACTTGCCGTCCGTACTGGCAAGGGACATGCGTACGTTGAGCTGGGTGTAAGCCTCGTGCACGGTGTTAGGGTCTAAATCCAGCGCAGAGAAAAACTCATCTCTAAAGTTAAGATCGACCGACGTTCGTAGATCTAAGGCTGGTGTCAGCGGAACCGTGTATACCGCGTTGATGTTTGCGCTCCATTCAGGCGCGTAGGTCAGCGTTTCGCCCGAGAGGTCCTGTCCGCCGGTCTCACCGGGGGCTATGTTTGTACCGTCTGGACGCAAGCATCCAGGGTTGTTCACCGGATCAGCAGCCTGCGGGATCGTACAGGTCGCACCGGTGAAGGTATCGTAGCTGGCGTCAAGGTAAGCAACCGATGCGGCGATTGTGAACTGTTCAGAAAGAATCGCGCGCCCATCGATTTCTAGTCCCCGGCTTGTCGCTTCCCCCGCGTTACTGACGCGGAATACGTCACCAACCAATGAGCTAACCTGCAGGTCTTCGTACTCAGTCTGGAAGAAGGCAACGTTTAGTTCGGCCGCTCCTTGCAGCAATTTCATCTTCGCGCCGATTTCGTAAGACACCACCTGTTCGTCTTCGTATTCAAGCACGGACGGGTCCGCACCCGGGATCACTTCTCCAGTCGGCTCACCGGTCAGCGGATTAGCCAAGCGAATTGTTTCGCCGGCTCCGCTGTAGGATTCATCGAAGCCACCTGCTTTAAAGCCGGTGCTTGCGCTGGCATAAAGCATGGTCTCTTCTGTGGGATACCACTGCGTATTAAACGTAAAGGTCACGCCGTCGTCGTTTCGTTCCAGACCACGAAAGGTATGTGAGCGGACATCGGAGGTGAGTTCGCCGGTGAACGGATTTGCGAACAGAACATTTGGCCCCAGTCTAAAGCCCAGAGCCGGGTTTGACGGGTTCACCTTATCCAAGTCTTTGCGCTCCTCTTGGTAGCGAACGCCAGCGGTGAAGCGAAGGGTTTCGGAAGCTGACCAGGTTCCCTGACCGAACATCGCCCAAGACTCTGCTTCTTGATCGAACAGCTGTGTAACGGGCTCCGCGCCGCCAACGGCTACGAGGGCCGGTACAGAGATTGGACCGGAAAGGGCAAAGTCGAGATCTGTGTTGATACGGCGCACTTCCAGATCGGCCTGTTGGTAGTAACCTCCTAGAATCCAGTCCAGGCTACCCTCGCCATTCGAAACCAGCCGCACCTCTTGGCTGTACTGGTCATATTCCTCTTCCGAATTGCGATTGAGCGCTGCGGTCGCGGCCAGGTCTGTGTTTGACTCGTCTATACGAGTGTATCCGGAGTAGGCGCTGATACTGGTGAATGTTGCGAAGTCTAGATCCCAGTTGACCGTAAGCGCGAACACGTCCGTTTCGACGTCTCTCGCATTCGGCGCATCGGAAGCGCCTTGATCCCGCTCCGAAACCACCGGGAACGGTACGGTTCCAGCAAAATTCTCTTGGCCAGCGAAGTCCGATTGGTAAATAACACCCGGGTTATTGCTTGATAGAAAATCGCCAACTTCATACTTTGCATCGACGGTGACCGTATCCGACGCGTCCCAGCGCAGGCTTCCGCGCGCGTAGAGGTTGTCGAAGTTGGGGCCGTCTTCGTTCTGTGTGACGTCCGACCACCAACCATCGAGCGAGTCGTAGCGAACGGCCAAACGTCCCGCGAGCGTGTCGCTTAACGGGCCAGATACCATAAGATTGTATTGTTGCTCGTTGTGATCCGGGGCCCATAGCGCTTCAACGGAGCCTTCAAATTCGTCACTCGGCTTCGCTGAGGTAATACTGATCGCACCCGCGATTGCGTTTCTTCCGAAGAGGATGCCCTGGGGCCCTTTAAGTACCTCTACCCGCTCTAAATCCATGGTTATAGGTACTGCCGATAAAGATGCGCGCCCTGCGTAGACACCATCAATGTACATACCCACCGATTGCTCAAAGCCCGCGTTGGTTCCGGAGCCAATCCCACGAATAAAGAGGTTTGGGGTGAGTGCACCGCTGTTTATGTTGACGTTGGGAATATAAGTGGTGAGTTCCTGCAAGTTGGTGATTGCAAGGTCTCCGATACGCTCTCCATCCACTGCGGCAATTGAAATAGGTACGTCTAACGCAGATTCCGCTCGAAGCTGCGCAGTGACCATGACTTCTTCCAGGACGGGTTGCTGCGCAACTGAATGCATTGCGGGCAGCAGAGCAGCGCAGCCGATGGGTAGTACATGCAGCTGAGCGAGACGCGTTTTCTTGTAGGGAATCATCTTCATTACCTGTCCTTATTGCCATGCGGTTCACAAGTGCGAGATCACCGGTAGCGAATAACGAGACGTCAGGAGGAGGCGCGAGCTATGGAGACGAACGAGTTCCGATTGGCTTGCGGCGGTGACCTTGGCTTTCGTTATTTGCGTGCACCGTGCCAATAAAATAATATGACGCGGTGCATGCCAAAGCAATGGTATTTATAAACACAATCGACCGCGTTCTAAGGCGCGCTCACTGGGTTTAGAGTTGAGTCAGAGTTCAGCCAGTGTTTAGAAAGTCATCGAAATCGACTTAGCAACCGGCCCTTGGCGCTCCGTTCAGCGGAATGAAAGTCTGTCGGCTGGCTAGTAGTGGAAGAGTTACGACTCCTAAGCGCCGCTATTCGGGCATCGCTGGTTTAGCTACCTTCTTACTGCGCTGCTCTTTCTCTAAGCGGCTAGAGGCTCTGTGTTGCTATGGGCCGGAACAAAGTGTCGAAAGAAAAACGAGAATCATAGAATGCGCGCCTTTTTCATCATTTTCTTCGTATGTTCGACTTGCATCGTTACTGCGCTAAGTGGATGTGATTCCCGTACTCCAGCGCCGGCGACGAAATCGGTTTCCGGGGATTCTTCACCCGTTCTCCCTCCACCGGGCGTTGCCACCGAGCACACCAAACGTGCGAATACGGACGCCGCCAGTTCAATGAATATTGCGCGAGCCAAAGACCAAGAACGCGCG
>JBCBZV010000122.1:0-12260 GCA_039815155.1 Pseudomonadota bacterium | reverse complement strand
TTCAGACCCGCAGCTTTTCATCAAATCACAGGACGATATTAAAGCGAATGGCTACGCTATCCAATGCCGCATCACTACTGAAGATCCTATCAATGACTTTCGCCCGGATTACGGGTATCGCCTGAAACTTTGACTAGGAACTGCGTCGCATAACACACGACCAGTAGTTCTCTAATCAGACCCCCTAAAATCCGATTAAAACACAATTAAAGATGGTAAACGTGTTGAAGGAAGCAGAACCGTGATCTTCCGCAACAATGTAAGCAGAACAAGGCATTTGCGGGACGAACTCGAGCACGATCGATTGAGAGTTACGACTCACTGCGGATGGCATGGCATCATCAACGGGGTTTAATGAAAATCGGTACATCCCCCGTTAAACGGGAAGAGCCGAGCCGAAGAGTCGAAGGGCCGAGCAGGAAAATCAATGGTGCCCAGGAGAGGCCAAAATGATGTTTTTCATAGCTGAACATGGAAAATCATAAGCCACTGTTTTGTATAGGTAAAAAACTCAAAACTTTCACATAGGTGAACATAGAAAATCGCTGCTACGCGTGCGAAAAGGTGGTCTCATAGGTGGCCTGTAAGTTATGGTCCCTATCGCATGAAGTACAACGCACTCACAGCTCTCACCGCCAAATCGCTCCCGCCTGGCAAGCACGCGGACGGTCAGGGCTTGTGGCTCATCAAGTCTCGAAAGCAAGCCGGTAAGTGGATTCTCCGCCTCACAGTATCAGGGAAGCGCCGGGAAATGGGCCTCGGTCGCTGGCCGGATGTGTCGCTGTCGGAAGCGAGGGAAACCGCTGCGGCCGCGAGACGAAAGTTACGATCTGGTGTCGATCCGATCGAAAGCCGCGCCAGTGAACGACACAGACCAGCTCCGTTGACGATCAGGCAGGCGGTTCAGGGTTGCTTCGAGGCCAAGCAGGCTGAACTGAAGAATGATGGTGCGGCTGGAAGGTGGCGCTCACCGCTAGATAAGCATGTGCTGCCAAAGATCGGTGAGATGGCGATTGAAGACCTCGACCAGCATCAGATCAAGGCAGTCTTGGAACCAATCTGGCACACGAAACCGGAAGCCGCGCGGAAGGCTGCTAACAGGATCAATCTGACGCTGAAGTTTGCCGCCGCCATGGGGCTTAACGTTGACCTGCAAGCAGTTATGAAGACCAGGGCTCTCCTCGGCAAACAGCGTCACGAGAGCACGCATATTCCTTCTTTGCCCTACCGCGAACTTCCTGCGTTCTACTCGATGCTATCCGAAAGAACTCATCAAACCGCTTGCCTAGCTCTCCGGTTTTTGATCCTCACCTGTACCAGGACGAGCGAGGTGCGACTGGCGCGCTACGAAGAAATAGAGGGCGGTTTGTGGATCATACCCGCTCAGCGTACAAAGACCGGAGTCGAGCACCGTGTACCGTTGGTTAGGCCGATGCTAGAGCTAATCAAGCAAACCAGGGTTGGGAATCCGCATCCGCATCTCTTTACAACGGTTCGAGCTAACCCACTGTCTGACGCTGCAATGTCCAAATTCATGCGTGAGGAAGGCCTAGAGGCTCGCCCGCATGGATTCCGAGCTACCTTCCGAACTTGGGTCGAGGAGCAAACCGACACACCCTTTGAAGTGAAGGAGGCAGTATTGGGGCATTCCGTAGATAAAGGGGTGGTGGCGGCATACCAGCGCTCTGATCGTTTAGAAAAACGGCGGAAGCTGATGCAGAAATGGGCTGACTTCGTGTTGGGCGTAGGTTAGCGATAGCGAGCGCAGGTGAGCTCGGTAGTAGTGAGGAAAGACTGGGATTTTTGCTATTCGATACGGTAGATCACTCACGATAATTCGTCTTTTTTCATTTAGTCTCCGAACACTCTAGGAGGCATCAACAAATATTGGCCGATGTTGTCGCGGTATACCTTACAAACTGATTGGCGCCACCCTTATCGGAAATCTCGTTGGCGAACCATCGCGTCCGAAGGAGTCTGCTATGAGCGTCGACGCTGCCGTATCGGAGCATGAGAACACCGACTCGACAGAGACTCGGATTTAGCTATAGCCAACCTGTTAGCCGTGTCGATGCGACGCAATATTTATCGCGGAACAGCTTCCGCAACACAAAAGCAAGTCTATTTCTACTTTGGGAAATAAGTGATTTTTATCTGTCCGAATCTATGTGGTTGACGCTGAAGTTCAAATTGGTCGCTTCTGTGAGCATACAAAATGTTTAGTTCCCAGTTGCGCCATCCCACAACACCCCCGAATCTTGCTTCTCCCACCAGGTACTCTTTATCGACAGTATGGGGACTGTCGACAAACGTATTGCCGTCCAAAAAAATGTCGCGTAACACCACCTGCCCATGTGCTCCCGCGAACGCATATGCATAGAAGGGTGCTCTGTCTGCGAAGCTTGGAGATGAACCGTTTTGAGAGCCGGCGCTGTCGATGCGAGCTATCGCTAGGCTACTGAAATTCCTAGGTAGCATGTAACCTAATCGAACCTGTCCCCCGACACCTGCACCCGTGAAGACGTTGCCCAAACTCCCCTCAGACAGCGTAACTATGTCTGCCTGCCATTCTTCGCTGACGATATTGCGCATCCAGACCCGGTCTTGCCGTCGAACGGTGTATTGCACACCTAGCTCATTTCGCACCTGATTATCCCAGCCTTCAGGATCAGTGCAGTTACAGATATCGTGCCACCACGACTGTACTTCGTCTGCGAACGCTGCTGGTCCGACTATCCCTAATCGGGTGTCCTTTGATATCACGTAATCGCCTTCCCACGCTTCACCACGTTCAGCAGGCGGTGCGAATACGTTATCAATTACGAGTCGTCCATAAAGGTAGCCAGCATACGGACGATCATCTTCGATTATGTCGGCGACAGAAATGTCATCTGGCGTATAAAA
The DNA here is from genome assembly GCA_039815155.1 of Pseudomonadota bacterium. GTDB lineage: Bacteria > Pseudomonadota > Gammaproteobacteria > Pseudomonadales > Halieaceae > Congregibacter. Next base: position 9,356 of record JBCBZV010000122.1, on the reverse strand, counting down.
CTGCTGGCCACCGCCATAACTAACAGCAATCCTATTTGCCCCAGATGAGTGCGCCTTCGAAAACGGCCGATTTAAGAAGTTGACCGTGCGCTTGAAAGCTGATTGGGGGCGACAGGACGATGGGTCATCTAGTTCGTTGTCGCACGGTTGATATGCGTCTGGTTGGGTTAGTAGGATTTCCAAGCCCTGTGTATAGTTAGCGTCGGTTGGGGGACCGTAAGCAAAGGAGTCGTTTTCCTCTGTGACGGTAACGATGTGCCCACAACCGCAAAGGGTCAGTAGCACGAATACACAAAGACATCGGTATCTAGAGATCTTAATCATCAGTACAGGCCTCGCTACCTTTTTCGGAATCGCTTATGTTTGGTGAGAAAGAAATAGAACAAGTCATCGGTTTGGCATTGGGCCTTCCGACAGCGGTGCGTACAGATCTTTTGGGGATGTCGGATCAGGACGCCGCTCATTTTCATCGGCAATGCAAGCGCTGGGCCAGAAATCGAAACATTTGCAGCGTAAAATCAGGTATTAAGGAAGTCAATGGGACTCCCACAGGGGAGCCCGTCATTCAAGTAACCGTGGACCGAAAAATAACGCCGCGCAGTTCATTGTCCAGACCGGTACCATACGTCGTGCGACATAGTGCTTTGCAATACGATATAAGAACAGATGTCATTGAGCTTGATGATTTATACGGCGATGGTTTCGTGCGACCAGGCAGCCGAATAGTGTCAAACGGTAACGAGGGATACGGCAAAGTCACGGGATTTTACCCGTCATCAGGCTACTGGATTTGTTTGACTGCAGGCCACGTGCTATTTGGAAATGGTACACAGTTGTATGAGGACCCAGTATTTCATCTGTATTCAGGCAATGTACTGGGCTATCCCGAGGAGATCGACTTCGGACAGCACAGAGAGACGCTGATTGATGCCGGCACAATCGCTGTTGAATCAGGGGCACAGTTTAATACCACGGACGGGTTGTGGAGCGGATATGTCCGCGATGAAACTACCATCTCACCTGGTGAAAAGATGTTTGCGTACAGTGAGAGTGGGCGTAAAAGGCTCAAGCTCGGCGATCCTGATCGAGCCTTGAACGATCGCGGCCTTACATCCGACCTCGGTGGCAGCTCAGTTACGGTTTTTGGTTTCTACGGCGTTGTCGCTCTCCCTGGTTCCGATCAAGGATGGCGTCTTGGCGACAGTGGAACATGTGTCTACGACCTTGCTGGAAACGCATGTTTTCTGATTTTTATGGCGAATCTAAACGAGACGAGATTTGCCTGGGGTTTACCGCTTAGACGAGTCCTAGAGCGCTTTGGCATCGATTTTACACTCGTCGGTTAAATAGCGACTAAAAACCAAATACCGACTTTTGACGAGCGATTTTAGTGACGAGATCGCGAGCCCGACTTTTCGGAGCGTGGTTCTCACCCGACAGAAAGCTTGCCGAGTCTCGCCATCTCGCGATGATACGTTTCTAAACTTGCGCTAGCGCAAACCGACGATCCATTTGAAGTAAACGAGACGATTTAATGTCATGTGGTCGGTAGAGGGATAGTGGCAGGGTGCCAGCGTTTTGATCGTCCCGAGAAACGACAGAAGTTGATGCTGTAGCGGGCTGATTTCGTGCTCGGCGCGAGCGATGAGCGCACTAGCCAGTCTACCGGTAAGCGCGCTCGGCGTCGGGTGACAGCGGATGCCCGGCACCGCTAAACTGCGCAAACTTCGGTATTGTCGTTAACCTGGGCATCGCGATGCTCTTCATACGTGGAGACATCGTGATGAGGATACTTTCAAAGCGCCAACTGAAGGAGTTGGTTTTGTACTCACCGCAGCACATCGCGCGACTGGAAAAGGCCGGCCAATTCCCCAAGCGGGTACAGCTAGGCCCCAACAGAGTGGGATGGGTTGAGGAGGAAGTACTGGACTGGCTGCAAAAGAGGCTGGAGAGCCGCGAAGCTACCTGAACGACTTTCCCGCAAGGGAGCCAAGGCGATCGGGCGTGCAAAACCCGATCGCCTTTTTTGAAGGACGCGAAACTAAGAAGGCCAAGACGGAGTGAAGAGCGTGCAATCCATTGAGCTATTCGCGGGGGCTGGCGGACTCGGTATCGGCATCAGCCGCGCAGGCTTTCATCCTAAGGCAGTCATTGAGTGGGACCGGTACTGCTGCGACACCATCCGCGAGAATAAGAAGCGGAAGGTGAAGCCAGTACATCGTTGGCAGCTAGTTGAAGGTGATGTACGCAAATACGACTTTAGGTCTTTCAGCGACAGCATTGATTTCATTTCTGGCGGCCCACCATGCCAGCCGTTTTCAATGGGTGGGAGCACAAAGGTTATTCCGATCGGCGGGATATGTTCCCGCAGGCCGTGCGGTCAGTCCGGGAGATCCGGCCCAAGGCTTTCCTATTTGAAAACGTAAAAGGGTTAACCCGCTCATCGTTTAGTGCGTACTTCGAATACGTCCGTCTTCAACTGACCTACCCCGAGCTGACCGCGAAGCGGGGCGAGGACTGGATTGATCACCTGACTCGGCTTGAGAAGTATCACACCGCAGGCAAGCCAACTGGCCTCCACTATAACGTTCTCACTCAAGTGTTGAATGCCGCTTACTACGGCGTGCCCCAACGACGTGAGCGGGTCCTGTTTGTCGGCTTTCGCTCCGACCTCGGGATCGAGTGGAACTTCCCAAAACCAACCCATTCGCATGACGCGCTACTCTGGGAGCAGGTCAGGTCAGGGAAGTACTGGGACAGATATCAAGTATCCTCGAAGCAGCGACAAGTGGCCGATCGCGCCGCCGCACGAGCGATAAAGCTAGCCGAGAAGCCGCAACTGAAAGCATGGCAAACGGTACGATATGCCATCCACGATTTACCTGACCCGGAATCCGAGCCGAACGGTTCGATTCTGCATCACAATCATTTCTTCCAGCCGGGCGCGCGCTCGTATCCTGGACATACCGGGAGCCCACTCGATTAGCCTGCGAAGACGCTGAAAGCCGGTGTGCACGGCGTGCCTGGCGGCGAAAATATGTTGCGTAAGCCGAGCGGCGACGTGCGGTATTTCACCGTGCGCGATAGTGCTCGACGACAAACCTTCCGTGATGAGTTTGTGTTCCATGGCTCTTGGACTGAAACCATGCGTCAGCTTGGCAATGCCGTACCGGTAACTCTTGCCGAGATCATCGCGAAGGATATCCGGGGCAAGTTGAGGAAGGCGAATCGTTAGTGAGCGACGAGCCATACAATCCGCTCGATAAGCTCAATCTTGGTAACAGCGTCGCGTCAGCTCTCCTGGACGCTCGGCCAGCGCCCCTCGAAGACACTGACGGAATAATTGGCGCTGGTGTTTACGCCATCTACTACACCGGCGATTTTGAGCTTTATGCGCCGATCGCACAGGCAAATCGAGCCGGCCAGTTTAGGCAGCCGATTTATGTAGGGAAGGCGATACCCAAGGGGGGCAGGAAGGGCGGTATCGGCACCGACGCTGGCACGGGTACCGCGCTTCGCTCACGGCTGAGGCAGCACGCTGCATCCGTGGATCAAGCGGACAACCTTAGCCTTTCTGATTTCCTCTATAAGTGCCTCGTAGTTGATGACATCTGGATTCCCCTTGGCGAAAACATGCTGATCGAGAACTTCAGGCCCGTTTGGAACATGGTCATTGATGGGTTTGGTAACAAAGACCCGGGAAATAGGCGAGCAACGCAATACAAGTCGTCGTGGCACGTGCTTCACCCAGGGCGTTCCTTTGCATACAAGCTTGCAGACGGCCCAACCACATCCTCAGAAGTACAAGAGCGCTTAGTAGACTACTTCTCTGGCAAAATAAAACCCTCGGGGCCGGTAGATGACGGTAGCGACGAATGAACTTACGTGATAATAATCGTGATTTAACGTAATTTTTTCAACACGAGCGCGGCCGAATGGAACTACAACCTGACTGGATACTCTCGGACAACCGCCGCCAACTGACTCACCACTACTTCCGAAAGCTCCCTAGGCCCACTCAAAAACGTCTTGAGAGCAAACTCGAGTCGTTAAATACCTCAGACGACTATGCTGATTTTTTAAAGTCTGAAGGCCATGAAGTATGGCTTCTCTTCCTCGCTGATCAAGAGAACAATAGTGGAGGCCGCGATTTCACGCCACTCAACAAGGATGAGAAAGATGAACTCGAAAAATCGCTAAATCGAGCGTTCTCGAGGGAGCACGGCGAACCGTCAGAATCTAGTACATCGGCAATTTTCTCGCGGAGTGTCATTGCTCGCTTCGTCGTTGCAGGCGTGCTTTTGGCTAGTGGTTTTTTGCTGATTTATCGCACTTACGATCGACTGCCAGAGCTGACTAGTGAATATCTAAAAGAGCAGTCTGAGGTCTTCGAAGAATCTTTGACGAGTGACCTTGACGAAATTCGCGGCGTACTTACAGGCGAAAAGTTTGCTGCCCTGGGCGAACAAGTAACAAGCCTTAATTTCGCTCTTGCGGACCTTCAATCAGCGACGGCCCAGGTCTCCGATCTAACGACGAGTGTTCGTCAGCTACAAAGTAGCGGCACTGTCGCTGACGAAGCTATTGAGAGAGCAAAAGTGCAGATCGATGAGGCGATAGTAGCTGTTCGAGAGAGGTTAGTGGCGATTGACCCTTCCATTTTCGGAGCGCCCATCGATCCCAATCAAGCGAAAGCGGCGGTGACTGCACCGGCTCCACTTGTTCAAGAGTTGCAACGCGTTTCGGCGGATACCGCGAGCGCCATTGCGCCGCAGAGCATTGTTGATCTCATCAACGCTTCGCTGATCGCAATTACGCAGCAAACTGCAGACTGGGATAACTTGATTGATGATTTGCGGCAGGCTTGGGGAACGCAGCGCGTTGAATCCGGCAGGCAGAGAATAAATACCGACGAGGCTTCTTCGTTGAATGCTGTCCTAAACTGGAACGGCGAATCGTCGCAAGACAGTGGTGCGAAAGAGGGCCCTGATGCCCTCGTGGAACTCAGAGCGTCATTAGAGCGAGTAATTGAAAGCAACTCTCCGGTCTTTATCGATCAGACATCTCTAAGAACGCTGCAAGGTCTCCAAAGCGGTTTAAGTCAGCTTGGACAGTCATTTGGTTCTCTGCGTACTGCGACGGAGGTTATGAACGCCTCTCAGGTCTCCTTGAAGTCGTCTATTGATTCACTGGCGCAAAACGAATCGCTATCGGATATTTCTGAAAATACAAAACTCCTTGTCAGCCCGGTGCAGGTGGCCACCGCAGTCATTTCTAACACTAGTCAGTCGTATACAGAAGTTGGCGACGCATTACGGACGTTGAACAAAGCAGCGGCAAGCATCGAACGAATTTCAGAAATGCAAGAAAACCTTGCGATTCGTGGTAGTGCTCCTGCTGTTCTTCTTCTCTTTGCGATAGGTGGTATGTTCGTGACGTTTGGGCTTACTTCGTTACTTCGCTGCCTAAAAGAAATCGATCATCGCGACGCTCAGACGAATTGGCGCAGTGAAACGGTGATGTACACTCGGCTCTCGACGGCGTTGTTATCAAACGGTATCGACCCCACCCCAATACTTAGCCGTCTGCAGGCCATTCCGCGAACTTCTGAAGGCAAGCCAGAGAGCCCTGTAAAGATGCCACTGTCAGAAACGCTTGCTGAACTTGTCAAGGCGGTTAAACAGAAAAGTTGATCAAGAATCGTACTATTCCACAGAGTAGCCGCGAAGCTTTGTCAAGCGGTTCGAACCACTGCCTTAATTGCCTTGTTTACTCTTCCCGCTGACAGCTGAACACCAATGTCAGTTGCTGTGGCAGCCAGGAGTTGGTCCTACGAATCTCCGGCTATAAACGACATGGAAGTATTTATACCTAAAGCTTTAAAGAGGAATAAGGGCCTAGCAACGAGCTGGGTCGTCGAGCAGTTCCCGCTGTTACGAATTTCAACCGGCACCGACGATGACATGGGCAGCGTACGCGTGTCGGCCAGTCGCCACAAAACTGGTTTTATGCTGCACAACCCAAAGAAACAGATCTACAAGGAGCGCATAACACAAAATCGGTTGCCACCGTGGATGGAGGATCAGAAAGGGTTAGCAGGCTTGATTGTAGTGTGAGATATGCTGACACCTGATGATGAAATCGCGAAAGTGACAGCATATTTTGTCCCGAGGAGAAATTGGCTCCCGCTGGTGCAGTCACTGAATAAAAAGGCTGGTGCGAAATGGCCGATACTAGCCGAACTCTCTGACGCACAGATGACTGGGCAGACTGACCCGAACGGAGTATGGGATGGCTGGAAATCCGGCGTAGCTGGATTCAAGACAGCCTTGGCCGCCGCAGGATGTATTACCGATAGCAATGCATCGCTCCTCAACGACGATGAACTGCTTGAACTGCTTGAACTGATCGAAGTAGTTGAAGCCGGTGACACCCTTTCCGAGCTGGAGAAGCACACCCTACGCAAGCAACGTATTGGCCACGCCCAGTGGGCGGCGGATATCAAATCACGCGCTGGGGACCGGTGTCAGGTAGTGGCAACGCTGGCTCGGAATCTGGTCGCGGGTCACATTGACTGTCAATTGGCATCCAAAAGTGTTCAGTGATTGGCGCCCAAAACTGTCCACCCTAGCTTGACGGTTTTGGTTTCTTCTTTCTGTTGTCCTGACTTTCCTTGAAGCGGTAAGAGTCGTTGCCAGTCTCAAGGATTTCGCAGTGATGGGTAACTCGGTCTAGCAATGCGGTAGTCATCTTGGCGTCACCAAAGACTTGAACCCATTCGCCAAAGTGGAGGTTCGTCGTGATGATCAAGCTGGTTTTTTCGTACAGCTGACTCACGAGGTGGAACAGGAGTGATCCGCCAGATTTTGGGAACGGCATGTAGCCCAGCTCATCCAAGATAACGACATCAACCTGAGAGAGCCGCCTCGCCATTTGACCTGGATTGTTAGCGGCCTGCTCCTTGACCAGCAAGTTCACCAGATCAACGACGTTAAAGAACCGAACGCGCTTGCCCAGCTGCACCTGTGCTCGACCCAAGGCGATGCTTAAATGCGTTTTGCCGGTGCCCGTACCGCCAATAAGGATGAGATTGTGCGCCAAGCCCGTGAAGTCGCCATCGGCCAGCTGATGAAGGTGACTCTCTTCGAGTGGGGATTCCGCAAAGTCAAAGCCAGCCAGGTCACGCGGTTGCGGGAATCGTGCGGACTTCATTTGATACTGCAGGCTTCTCACCTGACGATCAGCCCGCTCCGCCTGTATTAACTTCTGGAGTAATCTGTCCAAGCTGTGGCTGGCTGAGTGCGGCTTCGCCAAAAGCTCAGGCAGCACCTCTGCCATACCGTGTAGTTTTAGGGCACGGAACTCCTCAAGCAGGCTCTGCACAGCATACCTCCTGTACAAGTGCGTCGTAGCGTTGGTAATTCGCTTCGGGCAGGGTGTTCAGTACGGGATATTGCGCCAGAGCTAGAGTATCGGGCGCCTGCTGATCGGTGAGGCGGTGTATCTGATTAGTGATTGTCGCAAGGTGTCCGGCGCCATCGAGCAATGCCAGTGCGCAAGCTCGATCAACAACCTCCAGGCCATGCTGCTGTGCCAAAAGTAAGAGCTCGACAAACTCTCGGTCGCCGCCCGTGCGCTTTAAGTAACGCACCCTGATCCGGTCCAGGTGGCGCGGCAGCGCCCAATCTTTGAAGGGAGCCCCGTTTCTCAGTGCACCAGGCTTACGCTCGAGCACGGGCAGATAATGCCAAGGTTCAAAGTAAGCGCGGTCACGGCCAAATCGGCGTGGGTGCTCAGCAACGATCTCATGGTCGCCGATAAACACGAGGCGATCCGCATAGGCTCGCAGGGTAATGAGCTTTCCAGCGTATTTTGCAGGTACGCTATAGCGATTACGGTCGTACTGCGCCAGACACGTGCTGGAGACCCGCAGAATCTTCTCACCATAGCCGTCAAAATCCGCCATGGCTGGACGGCATTGAGCCAGGTCCTCGCGGTACACCTCGTCAATCGTGCGATCTTTGTAGACTGGATGCTTGCGCTCTCCTAGCATCTTGCAGCGCAGGCGGAGCCAGCTGTTGAGGCTTGCAAGGTCCTTGAAGCGCGGCTTGGGGGTGAATAGCCATTGCCGAATGCTGGCGACCTGATTCTCCACTTGCCCCTTCTCCCAGCCCGCTGCCGGCGTACAGGCCACGGGCTCGATGAGATAGTGGTTCATCATTGCGAGGAAGCGTGTGTTGAACTCACGGCCTTTACCCACACCGATAGCGCTGACCATCGTTCTGGGATTGTCGATGATCACTTTACGTGGAATACCTTGGTAGAAGCGCAGGGCCTGACGATGGGCATCCAGCACCATCTCTAGTGATTCGCGCGGATAGGCGATGACAAACGGCTTTCGGCTATAGCTCAGGCGGAAGTGCGCCACTTTGATCTTCTGCGGCATGCCACCGAGCTCCACCATCTCGTGGCTCCAATCGAATTGGTAGGCTTCGCCAGGATCAAAGGCCAGCGGCACAAAAACGTCGCTGGCTGGACGTTCGCTTTGTCGGAAGGCGCGGACGAAGCGAGCAACGCTGTCGTAAGCACCGCAGTAGCCTTCTCGCTGGAGATCCTCGAACAATCGCATGGCGGTTCTTCGTTCGCGCTTGGAGCGGCTCTGCTCCTGCTCTAGCCAGCGCGTCAGCGTTGCTTCAAAAGCGCCTAAACGGGGTTTGCCGCGTGGCTTGCTCAGGTTGTAGGTGGGAAGCCGATCATCCTTCAGATATTTGCGGACGGTGGTTCGTGACAAATGAAATCGGCGGGCAACTTCACTAATCGATTTGCCCTCGACGAGGCAAAGGCGGCGGATCTTGAGCGCGGTCTCCATGCATAACACCTGTTCTGTACCTCGGGTCGACAAACCCGAGATTGAATAAAACAGGGTGGCCAGTTTTCAACGCCAATCACCCCTTCAGGTGGATACTTTTGCACGCCAATCAACACATAGAGCGCCTGTGGCGCAGCGTGAAATACGAAGAGGTGTATCTGAAGGCGTACACGGGAATGCAAAACGCGAAGCGGTCACTGGATCGCTACTTCCAGTTTTACAGCGAGCGACGTCGGCACCAGAGCCTGGATAAACTGACGCCGGACCATGTTTATTATCAAGCTGCCTACGAGAGGGCAGCCTAACCCGAGGGACCACTTAGAGCACTGTCCAAGAATCGGGGTCCAGTTCTTGTCAGACCAACCCAGTGCCGAAGTGCCATTATGAGCGCGTTCGAATTGCCCTCATCTTGGGAGCGCCGGAGGTGTATATACTGACAGAGGTATAAATGGCGCAGCCGCACCCTAGCGGCGTGAGTGTGCGACAT
>JBCBZV010000016.1:0-47808 GCA_039815155.1 Pseudomonadota bacterium | reverse complement strand
CTCGCCGTCACGCCGAGACCCTGGCAGAACGACGACGCAAGCGTCGCAATCAGATCAAGTCGCCCGACACTCCGGACTCGCCGGGCGCACTCAAGGCCAATATGCCGTGCAACAGCATGGTCGATTGCAGTCACGCCAACTCCAATAAGAACCCAGCGTTACAACCCTTAGTAGCGGAAGGTGTCGCCAACCAAATCCTCACCGGCAACGAGTCTATTATGGGGCTGATGATTGAGAGCCATCTCGAGCGCGGTAAGCAGAGCATGCCGGAGGATCTTAGCCAGCTTCGTTACGGCGTATCACTCACGGATGGGTGCATTAGCTGGGCCGATACGCAAAGCTGCCTTCGCAGCGTCGCCGACAAACTGAGCGAAGTCTATCGACGCAGACGCGCCTAGCGACGCAGGTTGGGATCACGCTCGGTCGCTGCTAGACCCTCAGTAAAACGCGTTGCTGCGATCGGAGTGATCGGTCATATCTCTCACCCCTTTAAGCTGCGGCAGCTGCTCCAACAGGGTTCGCTCCACACCGTCTTTTAGCGTCATGTCGACGGCGCTGCAGCCCTGACAACCACCACCAAAGCGTAGTACGGCAAACGCATCGTCTGTGACCTCTACCAAGGAGACCTCACCACCGTGCGCTGCAAGCGCGGGGTTTACCTCGTTAAACAGCACATAGTTGATGCGATCCTCGATTGGGGAATCGTCATCGACGCGAGGCATTTTTGCGTTAGGTGCTTTAATCGTGAGCTGTCCGCCCATGCGATCTTTTGAATAATCAACTAAAGCATCCTCAAGAAAGGGCACGGAACGCCCGTCAAACCAAGCTTTAAGCTTGCCGAACTCCTCCGCCACGTCGTCATCTTGTATGTCAGCCTCTCGGCAATAGGCAATACAAGTCTCGGCTCTGGGGGTTCCAGGTTGATTGATAAACACGCGAACGCCCAGAGCATCGTCTTGCTTCGATAGCAATTCCGCCAGGTACTCTAGAGCACTTTCGGTGAATTTAAGCATGCCAACACAGCTCCCTAATTCCGCGGGAATTATAGCGCTGTAGCCAACTCAGCGCAGCAGCCTAAATACGTTATTCACGCGTTAACTGTTATCATGCGGGCCTTAATCCCATGTGGTTTCTAGCGCGTATTGCATGGAAATTCATCGTAAGAACGCGCAAAAGCTTGCATCTTCACGATTCAATCTTTTCGCGCTTGAGACGTCACTAAAAAAACTACGCACTAAACTAACCCAGACTGAAACCAGCTCAGACCAAAACTCACAGCGAAATCAAGCCAAGCAGCCCATGAACGCCCGCCTACCAATCAAAGACCTTATTGAAGAAGCCCTGCGCCGGCGAATCTTCATAATAGATGGGGCTATGGGAACGATGATTCAAGCAGAGGGACTTGAAGAGTCGGACTACCGCGGCGAGCGCTTCGCTGACCACGACGGCGACCTAAAGGGGAATAACGACCTTCTTACTCTAACCCGTCCGGATGTTATCGAGCGCATTCACCGCGCATATCTGGATTCTGGTGCGGATGTCATCACAACAAACACCTTCAATTCAACGGCAGTTGCGCAAGATGACTACAAGCTGGGTCATTTAGCCCGCGAACTCAACGAGGCAGCGGCGACACTCGCGAGCAAAGTTGCTCGTAAGGTGAGCGAAGAAACACCCGAGCGACCGCGCTACGTGGCGGGCGTTCTGGGGCCTACACCGCGAACCGCCTCTATCTCTCCGGACGTGAATGATCCGGGTGCTCGGAACATCAATTTTGAAACGCTCAGCCAAGATTACGCGGAAGCAACGCGCGGCCTAGTAGATGGCGGAGTCGATCTACTCATCATCGAGACGATTTTCGACACGCTGAACGCAAAAGCGGCGATTTATGCGATCGAGACTGTGCTAGCAGAGCGCGGTCTGCGAATCCCGTTAATGATCTCGGTTACCTTTCCCGACATGTCCGGGCGAAATCTTTCGGGACAAAATCCGACGGCCTTTTGGTATTCCGTTGCGCATGCTAATCCACTCGTAATCGGCAGCAATTGTGGGCGCCGCTTCGCTGAGGTCCGGCCCTTTTTGGAGGAGCTGTCGCAAGCGGGTACCTGCTTCTTTAGCGCCCACCTCAACGCGGGCCTTCCCAACGCCTTTGGCGAGTACGATGAGACTCCCGAGGTGATGGCCGGGGAGTTCCGTGAGTTTGCGGAGCGAGGTTTTCTGAATCTTGCCGGCGGCTGCTGTGGCACCACGCCCGCGCACATTAAGGCAATCGCTGACGCCCTAGACGATTGCTCGCCGCGGCCCATTCCTAGCTTCGACACCGCCTGCCATCTCAGCGGTTTAGAGCCCTATAGCTTTTCCGACGAGTCTCTTTTCGTCAATGTCGGCGAACGCTGCAACGTTACCGGTTCCGCACGCTTCAAAAAGCTCATTCTGGCCGGGGACTATGAGGCCGCGCTGGATGTGGCGCGCACGCAGGTTGAAGACGGCGCGCAAATTATCGATATCAATATGGATGAAGGAATGTTGGACGCCGAAGAGGCGATGGTGACATTCCTTAATTTAATCGCCTCCGAGCCGGAAATCTCCCGCGTTCCTATCATGGTCGATTCCTCTCGGTGGGATGTGATTGAAGCGGGCTTGCGCTGCATACAGGGTAAGGCGATTGTCAATTCGATCAGCCTCAAAGCGGGGGAAGAAGAGTTTCTGGAGCAGGCGCGAAAGTGCCAGCTCTACGGTGCTGCGGTTGTGGTCATGGCCTTCGATGAGGATGGGCAGGCTGACAATCTGGAACGCCGGCAGAGCATTTGCGAACGCAGCTACAGACTGTTGGTGGATCGCCTGGGGTTCAATCCGCAGGACATCATTTTTGATCCAAATATTTTTGCCGTCGCCACCGGCATTGAAGAACATAACCGCTATGCGATTGACTTCATCGAAGCGACTCGCTGGATTAAAGACAAGCTACCCGGTGCGAAAGTGTCCGGTGGCGTGTCTAATGTGTCCTTTAGCTTTCGCGGAAACAATACGGTCAGGGAGGCTATCCACTCCGTCTTTCTCTACCACGCCATTCGCGCCGGCATGGATATGGGCATCGTAAATGCGGGCCAGCTCGCGGTTTACGACGAGTTACCGGAGCAGCTGCGCGAAGCAGTGGAGGATGTTGTACTCGCCCGAAGAGACGATGCCACCGAACGCTTATTAGATCTCGCAAGCGAATTCGCCGGCGAGAGCGCAAGCTCCAGCCGCTCGGAGGATTTGTCCTGGCGCGAACAGCCGGTGGCCAAACGGCTTGAGTACGCATTGGTAAAAGGCATCAACAGTTTCATCGAAGAAGATGCAGAAGAAGCACGCCACACGGTAGAGCGGCCGATTCAGGTCATCGAAGGTCCTTTGATGGATGGTATGAATGTGGTCGGAGACCTCTTCGGCGAGGGCAAGATGTTTTTACCACAAGTGGTGAAGAGCGCCCGAGTCATGAAGCAAGCGGTCGCGTATCTGCAACCCTACATCGAAGACGAAAAGAGCGAAGGCAGTTCCAACGGTAAGATACTGATGGCGACCGTCAAGGGGGATGTCCACGATATTGGAAAGAACATCGTCGGAGTTGTCCTTCAGTGTAACAACTTCGAGGTTATCGACCTCGGCGTGATGGTGCATTGCGAGGAGATCTTGCGCGTAGCGCAGGAAGAGAATGTTGACATTATTGGACTTAGCGGGCTGATCACCCCCTCTCTGGATGAAATGGTCCATGTCGCCAGTGAGATGCAACGATTGGATTTTCAGGTGCCACTGCTGATAGGCGGCGCGACAACCTCTAAAGCCCACACGGCCGTCAAGATCGATCCCGCTTTTGACAACGACCAAGTCATTTATGTACCTGATGCGTCTCGAAGCGTTGCCGTCGCATCAACGCTGGTTGGTGAACAGAAATCGACGTTTATCAGCGAGCGCCAAGCTGAGTATGCACAGGTGCGAGAGCGCATGGCTGATAGGCAGAAAGCTGTGAAGCGATTGAGCTATGAGCAAGCGCTCGCCAATCGACAACAGCTCGAGTGGGACAATTATACCCCTCCGAGGCCAAGCTTTACGGGTACCCAAGTATTCAATGAGATCGAGCTATCGAGTCTTGTCGACACGATCGACTGGACACCTTTCTTCATTACCTGGGAGATTGCCGGGAAGTATCCGCGCGTGCTCGACGATAAGGTCGTCGGCACGCAAGCGCGTGAACTGTTTGCAGATGCCCAGCGCATGCTAGAGCGCATTGTCAAAGAGAACTGGTTGGAGGCAAAGGCTGTGCTGGGCTTCTGGCCAGCGCACAGCGACGGTGAGGATATACACCTACAATGCGATGAGCACGCTAAAGTCACGCTCCACCATCTGCGCCAGCAAGGCGACAAGCCGAATGGACAGGCAAACCTCAGTCTCAGTGATCTAGTCGCGCCATCGAACGACTATATTGGCGGATTTTGCGTTACGACGGGCCACGGTGTCGAAGAGCGAGCAGCCGCCTTTGAGGCGGCGAACGACGACTATAACTCGATCATGCTAAAAGCCTTAGCTGACCGTATGGCCGAGTCCTTAGCCGAGCTAATGCACCGCAGAGTACGGCGCGAGTTTTGGGCCTACGACCCAAATGAGGACCTTGATAACGAAGCGCTTATAAAGGAACGCTATCGGGGTATTCGCCCTGCTCCCGGCTACCCGGCCTGCCCGGACCATACTGAAAAACAGACGCTGTTTACCTTGCTCCGTGCAGAAGAAAACTGCGATGTCCATTTGTCCGAGAGCTTCGCGATGTCGCCGGCAGCTTCAGTCAGCGGGTGGTATTTCTCGCATCCAGAAGCCAGGTACTTTGGTGTTGGCAAGATAGGTCAGGATCAACTCGAGTCTCTTGCGGCGCGCAAAAAAATGCCAATCAACGAGCTGAGAAGATGGCTCGCCCCAAACATGGACTGATCCGCATCGGCGCGACGGACGCCGGTGTGAGATGGGTATTTTTGCTGATTTCCACTATTCGATGAGAAGCACCGACAAAGGTAACGCAACCGGGGCAAGACGGCCCCACTTACCGAATTACAAACTCAACAATACTGCTAGCGCAGAGTCAGAGTGTGCCACTAAAGCTGCAGAGATCGGCGAAGCGGTGGACAAGGTGGCGGGCATTCAAAAAGCTGTTGACAGCACAGCGCTGAAAAAACCAGAAAACCAAACTTTGCGTGTATCGCAACTGGTCGGCAGCGCCCTGGCTGCGGCTTTGGGTGTTCAGAGTAGTAAAAACAGGGAAAGGGATTTTAAGCAAGGGCGAGCGGCTACTTTCATCGCCGTCGGTTTATTGTTCACCCTGCTCTTTATCGGAACGGTTTTTTCTGTAGTGATGTTCGTCTTAAGCAATCGCTAGACGTCTATTTCAATGGCTTTTTTTCAATGGCTCTTTACATTTTTTCGAAACTTCTCTGGCCTTCTCTAAGCTTCGCAGGCCTTCCCTAAACTTCGCGGACCTTCCCTAAGCGTCGCGGGCCTTCCCTAAGCTGCCGCGATGCACGTCACCGCCTGTTAGCGTTAGCTTGCGCGATAGCCTTTTAAGTCTCGCCGGATTTCTCAGGTCGGCATGCCACCGAGCCAGAGCGAAACGCCCGCCACAATCACAGTGATTACCGCGACAGCCGCTATTGCGTCCGCACTGCCGTCAGGTCCAGTTGGTCCAGCGCCCATCAGTGTTCTCCTTGAGTCCTAGGCAATAAGCAACTCCGTTTTCACCTCATAACGGAGCCTGAGTAAGTTTAACATTCTCATCAATCCGACCAAAGGCTTCTCCTCGCCCGCTCTTTACGCCGGCCAAGACCGTATTCGAAAGCGCGAGGATGAGAACACACCACATCAGCATAAGCGGCGGAATTAGCGAGAAGCTACGAATTGGTACACTTATCGGACTCGCTCAGAACAGAGAACGAATGTCACACGACTCGGTCACCTTTGCGTTTTTCTTAATCTTCAGCGGCGCTGCGGTGCTCGCATCGCTAGCGCTCTACACGCGGCAACCGCTGATCATCGCCTATGTCGCCCTAGGCGCTCTGATTGGGCCCTATGGCTTATCCCTGGTTAATGACCTAAACCTGCTCGCTGACATTGGCCACATTGGGATTATCTTCCTACTGTTCCTGCTCGGATTGGATATGCAACCGCAAGCATTGGTAGCGACGATCCGCAAATCAACATTCGTTGGCTTAGCCAGTTCCGGGGCGTTTTTTCTCATTTCCTGGGTAGCCGCTGCTGCATTTTTTGGCGTATCGGCCGACTCAGCCCTTATTGCAGTCGCAATGATGTTTTCTTCAACCATCATTGGCATCAAACTCCTGCCAACCACTGTTTTGCACCATCGTCACATCGGCGAAATGATGATCGGCCTTCTTTTGCTTCAAGATGTGCTCGCAATTATCGCGTTGGTGATCATTACCGCACTGGCAAGCCCAGGAACGAAAAGCGCGGCCGCGCAAATAACGCAGGTACTGATTGCCCTGCCTCTTCTCGGTTTCGCATCAGCGGCGTTGGTGAAATTCCTGATCCTCCCTTTGATCAGACGCTTTGATCGTTTTCACGAATATATATTTTTGCTCGCGATAGGTTGGTGCCTTGGGGTAGCAGAAACGGCACAGCTTCTCGGATTATCCGCCGAGATCGGCGCCTTTGTCGCCGGGGTCAGCATCGCCACTAGCCCAATATCGCAGTACATCGCGGTCAACTTGAAACCGCTGCGGGATTTCTTTCTGATCCTCTTTTTTTTCGCCGTGGGTGCTCGTTTCGATCTAGCGAAGCTTTCAGAAATATGGCTGCCTGCACTCACGATCGCAGCTCTCGTACTAGCAATGAAGCCGGTGATCTACCGTTTTCTACTTAAGGGAGTGAGTGAAAAACGTACGCTTGCGTGGGATTTGGGTTTTCGCCTCGGTCAGGCCAGCGAGTTTTCTTTGCTGATAGCCTATGTCGCCTTTGACGCCGCACTCGTAAGCTCGACCGCCTCTTTAGTAATACAGGCGACGACCATAATCACTTTGATATTGTCGTCCTACATAGTGGTGCTGAACTACCCAACTCCAATCGCCATTCAAGATCGACTTCGACGTGATTAGCGCGACTCGCTATAGCATTGTCACTCCAACCCCGATTAGCTGAGAGCCGGCGAATACGCTGGTCACAAGCGAAGGATATTGAGTCGCACATAAAAAAACCGGCGCCGCACTGCGGCACCGGTTTTTCGCATGCAAGTTCGCTGTTAGAGCTGAGCTTCTAGTGCTGGTAAGGCTTCGAACAGATCGGCCACTAGCCCGTAGTCGGCGACCTGGAAGATCGGCGCGTCTTCGTCCTTATTGATAGCAACGATCACTTTGGAATCTTTCATTCCAGCGAGATGCTGAATAGCGCCGGAAATACCAACCGCAATATAAAGCTCCGGTGCGACGATTTTACCGGTTTGACCAACCTGCATATCGTTGGGCACAAAACCCGCATCGACCGCGGCGCGAGACGCACCAATGGCAGCACCGAGCTTGTCGGCGATGCCTTCAAGCAGCTTAAAGTTATCGCCATTCTGCATACCGCGACCCCCGGAAATAACAACCGGTGCGGCGGTTAGCTCGGGACGATCAGATTCTACGATTTCCTGACCTACGAAGCTGGATATGCCTGCGTCGTGCACCGCATCTACCGCTACCAGTTCAGCGCTGCCGCCTTCCGCCGCAGCCGGGTCAAAGGCGGTGGTGCGCACCGTTATGACTTTCTTTGCGTCCGAGCTTTGCACCGTGGCAATCACGTTGCCTGCGTAAATTGGACGCTTAAAAGTATCGGCACCGTCCACGGCAATAATGTCGCTGATCTGGGCAACGTCTAGCAATGCTGCGACCCGCGGCATGATGTTCTTGCCGCTGGTGGTGGCCGCAGCGAGAACGTTGTCATAGGAGGCGCCGACCTCGGCAACCAGCAAGCTGAGATTTTCCGCCAGTTGATTGCCGTAGGCTGCATTGTCGGCGCACAAAACCTTACTGACTCCAGTTACTGTCTGGGCGGCACTGGCGGCCGCAGCACAATCGCTACCGGCGACCAGAATATGCACATCACCACCGAGCGCGGCAGCTGCGGTAACGGTGTTTAAAGTCGCGGGGCTAAGACTGTTGTTGTCGTGTTCTGCTAAAACTAGAGTACTCATCCGATCACCTTCGCCTCATTCTTTAACTTGTCAACGAGTGCTTCAACCGACTCGACCTTGATACCTGCTGAACGCTCCGGTGGCGGCTCGACCTTAACCAAAGTTAGGTGGGTAGTGACCGTTACACCAAGATCTTCCGGCGTCATAACGTCGAGCTGCTTTTTCTTAGCCTTCATAATGTTTGGCAGTGACGCATAGCGGGGTTCGTTCAGCCTGAGGTCCGTCGTGACGATCGCGGGAAGGCTAAGGCTGACTGTTTGTAAGCCACCATCGACTTCACGGGTAACAGCTACCTTGCCGTCGGCGATTTTAACTTCCGAGGCAAAAGTTCCCTGCGGCATGTTCGCGAGAGCCCCAAGCATCTGACCGGTCTGATTATTGTCACCATCAATCGACTGCTTACCCAGTATTACCAGATCTGGCGATTCCTTTTCGACCACCCCCTTGAGGAGTTTTGCGATCACCAGCGGTTCGACGCTGCCGGCGGTCTCTACCTGGATACCGCGATCAGCACCCAGGGCCATCGCTGTACGAAGCTGTTCCTGGCAGCTCTTATCACCTACGGAAACAGCGACGACTTCGGTCGCAGTACCGGCTTCTTTAAGCCTTACGGCCTCTTCCACGGCAATTTCGCAGAATGGATTGATCGACATCTTGACGTTGTTCAGATCTACATCTGAACCGTCGGCTTTCGCACGTACCTTGACGTTATAGTCAACGACGCGCTTTATAGCGACGAGAACCTTCATGGTTTCCCCCAACGGTAGGTTGATTTACGCACGGCAGCGCATGCACCGCGCATCGGCTAATTAGCGGCAGGCGATGGTGCCGGTAACGGACCTGCGGGTCAATAGTGCTAGAAACGCTAAACCCCTACAAATACTAGTGTAATTTGACGTCGCATAAAGCCGAACGGAGACAAATTCAGCAACATTTTTCAGCTCAACGCTTGCAACGGAGCACAATCCGATACTCCTTATCGCGTTTCGAAAGAGTTAACCGCGCCGGAAGCGTTTAAACTGCCGCCACGATCTCTATAAGAAAGAACTACGGTATGAGTACACATGAGCAAATCCGGACTCTATATGACCGGATGTGTGAATCTATCATCGGGCAGGAACGAGTCGTACAGCGAATTCTCATCGGTTTGCTTGCTAACGGCAATCTACTCGTTGAGGGACTGCCAGGCCTTGCCAAAACTCGTGCCATCAAAGCGCTGGCAAACAATATCCAAGCCGACTTCAGCCGTATTCAGTTCACTCCTGATCTACTGCCGTCGGACGTCACCGGAACGGAGGTTTTTCACCAGGGACAGACGCAGACTGAGTTCCGTTTTGAAGCGGGGCCGATATTCGCAAATATCGTCCTCGGCGATGAGATCAACCGAGCCCCCGCTAAGGTTCAGGCTGCGATGCTAGAAGCGATGGAAGAAAGACAAGTCACCATCGCTGGAAAATCACACCCCATGCCAGAACTTTTTATGGTGATGGCCACGCAAAACCCCGTAGAGCAAGAGGGCACCTACCCGCTGCCGGAAGCTCAACTAGACCGCTTTCTCATGCATGTGAAGATCTCTTACCCTTCCGTAGAAGACGAGGTGAAGATTGTGGAACTGGTGCGCCAAGAAGAACTCAGCGCAAAAACCAACTCCTCTCCAAGCGGCGAGGTGGAGCGCACTACTCAACAGGCGATCTTCCAAGCCAGGGACGAAATTTCACAGATTCACGTCTCCGATGCACTCGTGCGCTACATCGCGGACCTCGTTTACGCAACAAGAACGCCAGAGCGATACGACACCCAATTGGCACAGTGGCTCGATGTAGGTGCAAGCCCAAGGGCCTCCCTAGCCCTTGATAAATGCAGTCGTGCCCACGCCTGGCTGCATCAACGAGATTTTGTCGATCCCTTAGACGTGCAGGCAGTCGCTCATGACGTGCTCAGACACCGCCTTGTGCCGTCTTACGAAGCACAGGCGGAAGAAGTCACTGCTGACTCACTGATTGACAAGCTTGTGGAGCAAATCGCTCTACCCTGATGAGCGCAGCTGTCGACACACGGGTCCATGTAACCCTCGATCACCTCAAAGGGCTTAAAAGCGCAGCTCGGCACTTAAGCTTTCTCCCAAAGCAGAGAGCGCTGAGCGTCTTGAACGGACGCCACCAATCTCGTCTGCGAGGACGCGGCTTAAATTTCGAAGAAATGCGTGCCTACCGCCGTGGTGATGACATAAGGTCCATCGATTGGAAAGCCACAGCTCGAACTGGCAGCGCTCATGTACGCGTCTTCAGCGAGGAGCGAGACCGACCCGCGCTACTCGTGGTAGACCAGCGTATGTCTATGTTTTTCGGCTCGGTTCTTAACATGAAATCCGTTACCGCTGCCGAGGCGGCCAGCATCGCCGCTCACCGGATTCTCGCCGTTGGAGATCGGGTGGGTGGAATTGTGTTCAATGAGGAGAATTTATCGGAGTTAACGCCGAAACGGTCTGAAAACACCGTCCACGCGTTCCTGAATAGAATTTCCATCTACAACAAGGAACTCAGCGCAAGGAAGCCCGTAGAGAATGCGCCAAATCGCTTTAATCGCGTGCTTAAAAGTATTTCGAAGGTCGCCCACCATGACCACATGGTCATCATCTTTAGCGACTTCGCGGGGGTCGACGATTCTACAGAGCGTTACCTCAGTGCCATCGCGCAGCACAACGATCTTGTGCTGGCCTTGGTGTTCGACCCGGTCGAGCGGGCTGTCACGACAGGACCCAAGGCTGTGCTCAGTGATGGAGTGCTCCAGGCCGAAATTGATTTTTCTGATCGTTACGTTACTGACTCACTGACAGAACTTGCCCGTGCAAGACTCAATCGCATTCTCAGCTGGCAATCGCAGATCAGGCTCTCAGTATTACCTTTATCGTCTGCTCAGGGCACCGAGTTGCAAGTACTGCAGCAGTTAGGCCATCGCGCCGGCAGACGCGGGTCGAAACTGGGCTCGGCGAAGTAGTGGCGCCTGACTCTACAGAGATCTATGAGGGGCTGTCGCTTCCTCAGTTATTGGATTTGATGCACGAAATCGTACTTCCGCCTCCTCCAAGTCTTCTACCGCAAACTCCCGGCTGGTGGATTTTGCTTGCTGCGACCTTGCTTGTCTTAGTATCCGTCGTCGATAAAACCTTTCGTTATTCTCGAGCGAATCGCTATAGAAAGCGAGCGCTCGCCGAGATAGATGAGCTAGAACTCGCCCTTCGGGACCGAGCTTATCAGGCAGGACCTCCATTGGCTGCGCTACTCAAGCGCACAGCGCTGGCCGCCTGGCCAAGGCCGACAGTAGCCGCGATGCATGGCAAGGAGTGGGCAAGTTTTCTAGTTCAAAGTGCGGGCGATGACTCGCTCGTCGCGCAGACAGCGGACGATATCGCCAGGGCCGCCTACGACCCTTCCATCGATGTAAGACCCCTATTGCCGGGTGCTAGACAGTGGATACGCTCTCATCGTGTTTGAGTTTGCCCATCCGTTAGCGTTTTTCGGACTTCCGCTTCCGCTGCTTGTGTGGTTCGCCCTGCCCCCTCACAAACAACGCAAGAATGCGATTAGGGTTCCTTTCTTCGATGAACTGGTCGACGCCGCAGGTGCAAAGGCGCAAGACGGAGCGGTCGTAAGCCATCTGGGCCCGCGTCACCTAGTACTGCTGACCTGCGCCTGGTGCCTTGTCGTTTTCGCTCTGGCCCAACCGCAGTGGCTAGGCGAGCCCCTAGAACGCAAAGAGGTGGCACGCGACATTATGTTAGCGATCGACCTGTCGGGATCGATGGACACGCGCGACTTTATCGGCTCAGAGGCCGACAAACTCAGTCGTCTCAAAGCAGTCCAACGGGTTGTTGCCCAGTTTGTCAGCACCCGCGAGAGCGACCGCATCGGATTGATCGTATTCGGCGATAAGGCTTATTTACAACTTCCCTTCACCCGAGATGCACGTACCGCCGTCGCCTTGGTTGAGCTAATGGACGTAGGCATGGCAGGCCCCCGCACAGCCCTTGGTGACGCGATCGGCTTGGCGATGCATGCATTTGAGTCGAGCAAGGTCGAGTCTCGCATCCTCATTTTACTCACCGATGGGAACGATACCGCCAGCGCCATGACTCCCCTGAACGCCGCCGGGATTGCGGCTAATAGAGGCGTCGAAATTCATACGATTGGTATCGGAGATACACAAGCCACGGGGGAAGAGCGCGTGGATTTCGACGTGCTGCAACAGATCGCATCACGCACGGGAGGACTTTTTCACACTGCGGCTGACGAGTCGGGACTCGCCGCCGTATACCAACGAATAGACGAGACCACAGCGGTAGAGGCACGAGTGCTGTCTTGGCGACCTAAACAGTCGCTCGTTGCTTGGCCGTCCGCCTTGGCAGCGTTGCTGCTCATATTGGTTTTTTCCAAACCTTGGCCTAGAAGCCTTGCTCGTGGTGGCGCAGGGTAGTGGATTTCCAGGCATTTCACTTCCTGCGACCCTTCTGGCTACTGCTATTGCCGTTTCTCGCCTTTCTCTGGTGGCGTACACGCCATCATTCAGGGAGCGGCACTGGCGACAAACGCCTGCTCGCTAGCCATCTTCAGACCGCCCTGACTTTGAAAAACAGCAGTCGTTCCGCATTCACTTCATTTGACGCGCAGGCGCTGGTAATCGTGCTTTTAATACTAGCAGCGGCGGGGCCTAGTCACGTGAAGGAGGTCAGCCCTTGGTTCAGCGAAGGAGCACCCTTAGTGGCAGCGATAGAAGTTTCCAATTCGATGCGAGCGAATGATCTTCCCCCTACTCGCCTCGACCGCGCCCGCTTCAAACTCCTGGATTTGCTTACCCTGCGAACGGGTGCGCGCACAGCGGTCATCGCCTACGCAGGCTCGGCTCATATTGTTCTGCCACCGAGCGCGGATCTCAAGGCAATCAAACCGCTGTTAGACAGCCTCGATCCGAAAATCATGCCCGAAGCTGGTGCCCGTGCTAGCGCAGTTCTGGCACCAGCAAAGAAGATTTTGGGGGAGTACACGACGCGGGGAACGATATTGTTTCTAACCGATGGTTTTGACGCCTTGGACATCGCGCCTCTCAAAGAATTTCTAGACGAAGCTGACAGTCCGGCCTTGGCTACCCTGATTGTCGGTACTGAGGAGGGCGGCTTGGCACTTATGCCGGATGGAACTCCGGCCCGCACAGCCCGAGGCAATCGGATAGACACTCGCGTCGACGTAGCGATCCTGCAACGCCTGGAGCGGGAGGCAAAGCTGCCGATTACCCATATGACTACCGATGACAGCGATCTCAAAGAGTTGCTTCGCATAATCGAATCCAACTTGGCCAGCGCTGACGATCCAGAAGCACGCTGGCGCGATGATGGTTGGTGGCTTCTGTGGCCGGCAGGGCTGCTCCTATTACTCAATTTCCGGCGCGGCTGGGTCTCTAGCCAGTGATGAACAACTGGAGTTTTCAGAAGCTACGTTGCCTTCCGCTCCCTAAGCAAATTGTGTTGGTGGGTGCGCTTATGCTCTTTGCACTCTGGCTGGCGAAATCCGATGACGGGTCTTATCTCGGCTTGTTTCTAAGCGCTGACCAGCGTGGCATACGACTGTACAACTTAGGAGAGTACGAAGCCGCTGCAGATAACTTTGAGAACCCGCGCTGGGTGGGCTCGTCTTTGTATAAAGCAGGCGCCTACCTAGAGGCTGCCGACGCTTATGCAAGGTCGCAACAGGCCGTCGATTTTTTTAATAGAGGTAATGCGCAGCTAAGGGCGTTCGAGTATCGGAAGGCTATTCAGAGCTATGAGTTAGCCGTCGAAGAATCACCACAATGGATGCTGGCACGCGAAAACCTGGCGCTAGCGCGCTACACGCTTGCTTACCTTGAGCGTACGCGAGAACAGAGCGACACAGGAGAAGAAGGCGGAATTGGCGCAGATGAAGTGGTCTACGACAATGACAGCAACCGCGGAACAGACACACAGATCACGCAGGAGAGCGCTGTAGATGCCCTATCCACCGAGAAGTGGATGCGCTCAGTCGATACGGATACAGCAGACTTTCTTCGCAGCCGCTTTTTTCTAGAAGATAGCCAATCGGGAGGCAAGGACTGATGCTGCGTTTCAAGTCCAGGGCTTGCCGACAATATGATCCCGGAGCAGCCCTTCTTGCACCAGTCTCTGCCTCGAAACCGCCACCCAAACTCGTCAGCCGCTGCGCCCTTGTCTGGTCGACTGTACTGCTTTTGAGCTTTCCGTTGGTTGCGGCACGAGCCCAGGACGCGCCGTTTGTTGAAGTCAGCGTCGAACCAAAAGAGGTCCGTGTTGGGGAACCGGTCATCGTACAGCTCTCACTTTACGTGCCAACCTGGTTTCCTTCACCGCCGGTGTTTCCGAGCCTTGAGCTACCCAACACGATCATACGGCGTCCGGCAAATAGCTCTCGCCCTAGCAGCAAAACAATAGGCCGTAAGAGCTGGTCAGGGATCAGCCGAAGCTATGAAATGTTTCCCTTGATCGCTGGAAGTTTTCGTCTCGATCAGCAACCTATAGCGGTTAAGTATGCAGATCCTGGCAACGCCGATGTTGAACTGCTTTTGCAAACGAAACCGGTAAGCTTTAACGCGTTTGTTCCCGATGCAGCCGCAGAGCTAACCCCTTACCTCGCAGGCACAAACCTTGAGGTTGATCGGCTTGTCGAAAACCAATCTGCGAAAAACGCGGGAGCATTAACTGTTGGCGACTCACTGACTCTTCAATACACAGCTGAGGTCGACGGACTACCGGCGCTCTTCTTGCCGGAGTTAGTCCCGGAAACGACAGTACCCGGCTTATCTCAATATCTCGGACTAACGCACGTAGACGAACAAGGCTCCATCGGCAAGCGCGTGGAGACGGTTACGTACATATTCAACGCCGGTGGTACCTATGAGCTCCCTGGTATCACCCTGCACTGGTTGAATATCGAGACCCAATTAGTCGAAGAAGCAAGCATAGTTCCCCTGTCTATTACCGTTGATGGCCCGATCCTCGGTGAAGAAAGCGTCGGGAAAGAGTCGTTGCTTGAACCGCGCTGGCAGCTCACTGGAATCCTATTGATGCTTTTGCTCGCCTTATCGGCATTTCCGACACTACTAAGACGTGTAAAACTTCGTCTACGACGCTACCGCCAATCGGAGTCCTGTGCCTGGCGCATGCTAAATCGTACCCTGCGTCGAGGACCGCCGCATCAGTGCTACTCCGCCATTCTGGATTGGTATGAGCACATCGCAGCAGAATACCGTGTTTGTTGTATGGATACGGGTTTCATGACTTCCAATAGCGAGCGTATAGAGGCGCCGCGGGAACTTGAAAAGTTGCGAAAGTGCCTTTACGCCGACGCATCCAGCAACGAATTCCCGGACCGAACGCTGCTTCGCAAAGAACTCGCGAAAGTTCGGCAGCGGTTTCTACGCGCGGGCTCAAAGAATCCCTTAAACTCTCTTCCCGCGCTCAATCCCTAGCTCTCCGCTGAGTATCATTTAGATCATGCACACTCTTGTGAAGCAACTATTTGGATTCTATTTCGCTGCACTCATCGTGTGCTCAACGAATTTCGCCGCACCAGCTGCGAGTGCTCAAAGCGATTCCGCGTCTTCGAACGCAGAATCGCTCGATTTAGCTGCTTTGGCGCAGCGGTTTACCGGAGACTTGGACGCGCTTGCGGAAAAACGTGTTGTCCGCGTGCTAACGGTCTATGGACCCGGGCGGTTCCACTTAGATGATGGGCAAGGCAAAGGCTTTGTTGCAGAACTCGCTCAACGTTTCGAGAAACACATCAACAAAGAGCTTGGTAAAGGCCACATCAAGGTTTACGTCATCGTGGTCCCCGTTGCCCGGAATGAGCTTTTACCGGCATTGCTAGAAGGGCGGGGAGACATTATTGCCGCTGGCTGGACGATTACTCCGCAACGGATGGAGAACGTCGACTTCAGCATTCCCATGAGCAAACCGCTCAACGAAATTCTAGTCACTGGGCCATCGGCACAAACGCTAGAAGATATCAAAGATCTCTCGGGTAAGACCGTGTATCTGCGTGAAAGCAGCAGTTATCGAGAAAGCATTGAGAGTTTGAACGAGAGTTTTCAAGGC
Organism: Pseudomonadota bacterium; assembly: GCA_039815155.1. Taxonomy (GTDB): domain Bacteria; phylum Pseudomonadota; class Gammaproteobacteria; order Pseudomonadales; family Halieaceae; genus Congregibacter. The sequence continues at coordinate 31,462 of JBCBZV010000016.1, read as the reverse complement.
GAAGGCTTATCCCCGATCAAGATCAAAAGCATGCCAGGTACTCTTGAAGACGACGACCTTATAGAAATGGTGAACGGCGGACTGCTTCCCTGGGCGATCGTAGACAACTATAAGCCGCAGATGTGGGAGGGTGTTTTCAATCAGCTGAAGCTCCGCACAGACATAGTATTTCGTCGCGGTGGGCAAACCGCATGGGCATTGCGTAAAAATAGCCCGCTGCTAAGGGCCTCGGTGGATCGATTTATTAAGGAAAATCGTGCGGGAACCTTGATCGGCAACATCCTCATTAAACGCTACGTCAAGAACTTTGATTGGGCGGAAAATTCCCTAGCCGACGAAGACTACCGCCTCTTTAACGATCTCCAACACTTGTTTGAGCGCTACGGTGCGCTGTACGAAGTGGACTCTTTGTTTGCGGCCGCTCAGGGCTACCAAGAATCCCGTTTAGACCAAAGCGTACGAAGCGCCGCCGGAGCCGTCGGAGTCATGCAGTTACTGCCGGCAACCGCCGCTGACAAGAACGTCGGCATCGACAACATCGATGAAGTGGAGCCAAATATCCACGCGGGGATTAAATACATGGACTTTCTCCGCGACCGCTACTACTCGGATCCAAACATCAGTAACGTCAACCGCTTTTTGTTGTCCCTTGCGGCATACAACGCCGGTCCTGGCCGAATGATCGGGATGCGTCGTCGCGCCGAGGCAGCCGGTTATGATCCGAATGTATGGTTCGACAACGTCGAGCTAATCGCCGCCAAGGAAATAGGTCGAGAGACGGTCCAGTATGTCTCGAATATCTATCGCTACTACCTCACCTACCTGATGGTCGCGAATAAGGAGCTGGAACATGCAGCGGCACGGCGGGCAGCAGGTTTAGGTACAACCGTTGCGACGGAGTGAGGGCAGCTATCTTTTCCACCTTCATTTTTCTTTTCTGAAGTTTAGCGGCGGGAGTTTTGCTACTGTATGGACCCAAATGGGAACTTGTTCTAGCCAATGCTAAAACCGAAGAGTAAAACCCAGTTTGCCGTGGGAATGGCGCTTCTCATTTTGATGGCAGGCGTGGTTCTATGGTCCGCCATCTCGGCACGAGCGTCCAAAGCTCCCCTAGAGAGCCAAGAAAATGCAGGCGCTTCCGCTTCTGGCAAATTCTTAAATCGCGTTCTGGTTAGCAGAGGAAGCGCTGTGATCGGCGAGTTTGCTAACCGACCAGAAGAAGGCCCAGCTCGCGAGGTGGAGATCGCTGATCTTTGGGTTATGGCCCACGAGGTCACCAACGAGCAGTTTGCCGAATTCGTGGACGCCACCGGCTACGTCACCTCCGCAGAACTTGGCTACGAAGACCTAGGACCTGGTTCGACCGTATTCGATCCACAGGAGCTAAACAGCCTCAGCTGGGCATTTATCGACAAAGCTAGCTGGCGAGAGCCCCTTGGACCAGGAAGCTCAATCGAAGGCAGAGGTATGTACCCCGTTGTTCATGTAACTGCGAAGGACGCGGAAGCCTACGCCGATTGGGCCGGTGGGCGAGTTCCAACGGAAGAGGAATGGGAATCAATCGCCGTGCGCGGCTTGCCGGATCCAACAAATCCTCGCTCCGGTGCTTTTAACGTTGACGGTGTACCGACAGCCAATACCTGGCAAGGGGTATTTCCATTTCTTAATACAAAAGACGATGGCCATAGCGGCACCGCGCCAGTGGGTTCTTTTCCCGCAGACAAGCTCGGCCTCTATGACGTTATTGGGAATGTCTGGGAGTTAACAAGCGATACGGAAAATGGCTTTACCGTAATCAAGGGCGGGTCGTTCCTATGTGCTGCAAATTTTTGTGGGCGCTACCGCCCTGCTGCCCGCCAACCGGCAGAGTTCTCATCGTCTCACTTGGGGTTTCGGCTGGTATTCGACGAAGCAGACGCTGGCGGGAACGGCTAGGACCTGAGCGCGGCTAGCAGCCGAGAGAAGCCACTATAATTTCTGACTCCAATAAAGGATAGTGCGTGAAGCCTTGGCCCCTTGTGCTAATTTGTAGTTCCCTGACGTTGCTGACCTTCAGTGGTCAGCTCAGGTCTTCGGAGGATGAACGCGCCGGCTTGCAGTCCTCGCAAAGTACCCGATCGGAACCCCTTTCCCGGCCAGATCTCTACTCCTGGCATGAAACAGATACGCTCGCTTCTATAACGGCGTTCGTAACTCAAATTTCCGATGAAGATAGCGCAAGCTACGTTCCGCCTGAGGCTAGGATAGCTGTGTTCGACAACGATGGTACCTTGTGGGCGGAGCAACCGGCTTACTTTCAGGTGCTATTTGCCGCCGACCGGGCAATGGAGCAGCTCAAGCAGCGTCCCTCACTGGCAGGCGAGTCTCCCTACCGAGAGCTGGCGACCGGTGGTCTACCAAGCGTCGTCGCCGGTGGCCGCTCGGCGCTCGGTAAGCTGTTGTTCAACACCCATGCGGGAATGAGCACGGAAGATTTTGCTGAACAGGTCACGGCATGGCTCACGACTGCTAAACACCCAACCTACAATCGTGCCTTCGACGAACTCACCTACCAACCGATGCGCGAGCTGCTTACGTTCCTAAGGAACCATGAATTCGAGACGTGGATTGTTTCCGGAGGAGGTGTGGCCTTTATGCGAGTTTGGGCGGAAGCCGCTTACGGGATTCCAGCGGACCAGATAATCGGAAGTCGGGTGAAGTTGAAGTACGATCCTGACCGACGCACCAACGTTCGCCAGGGAGAACTACTGCATCTCAACGATGGACCAGGAAAACCGGTGGCGATCGAACAAATCATTGGTGCTCGCCCCATACTGGCGGTGGGAAACTCGGATGGGGATTATGAAATGCTCGACTACGTTACCTCCGGCACCGGCCCCCGCCTTGGAGTCATCGTGCGGCATACAGATCCGAAGAGAGAGTGGAAGTACGATCGCCAGTCATCGATAGGACGATTGGATCGCGCTCTAACGGATGCGGCTGAAAAAAACTGGCTCGTCGTCGATATGGAAAAGGACTGGCGGCAGGTATTTACGCCCTAGCCGCCAATGAACAACAACAGGAGACAGTGAAAACTGTTTTAAATTAGCCACTCGTTGGCATCTATTTGGGGGAAAGTCTATGAGCTGGAAATTCGGACGACCGTCCATGGGCACGCTAGCACGTGTTGCCTCTGTTTCAGCGTTTTCACTTGCGGCGTCGCTTGCTTGGGCCGCAGACAAACCAAACATATTGGTGATATGGGGTGACGACGTTGGCCAGTCCAACATCAGTGCTTACACGCGGGGGATGATGGGGTACCAAACTCCTAACATCGACCGCATCGCAAGTGAGGGCATGATGTTTACTGACTACTACGGTGAGCAGAGCTGTACTGCGGGTCGTTCTTCTTTCATAACCGGCCAATCGGTATTCCGTACCGGCCTATCTAAAGTAGGACTTCCCGGTGCGGAACTGGGAATGCGCGAAGAAGATCCGACGATTGCGGGTCTGCTAAAGAACCACGGTTACGTTACTGGACAATTCGGAAAAAACCACCTCGGTGACCGCGATGAACACCTGCCCACCAACCACGGCTTTGATGAGTTTTTTGGCAACTTATACCACCTGAATGCCGAAGAGGAGCCAGAAAACGAGGACTATCCGAGCGACCCTGCATTTCGAGAACGCTACGGACCCAGGGGAGTCATCAAGTCATCTGCGGATGGAGAAATCCAGGACACGGGCCCCCTTAGCAAAAAGCGAATGGAGACGGTGGATGACGAGACCGTAGCCGCCGCGAAGGCATTCATCGAAAAAGCCGTCGCCGACGATACGCCTTTCTTTGTTTGGTGGAGCGGCACGCGCATGCACTTTCGCACCCACGTGTCGGACGAGAAAATGGCAAGCTGCAAAGCGGACTATCCCCGTGCTGACGAATACACCTGCGGTATGCTGGAACACGATGCGCACGTAGGTGAGTTTCTTGCCCTGGTAGACGAATTAGGCATAGGCGATAACACGCTTGTGTTTTATTCCACCGATAACGGACCGCACATGAACACCTGGCCGGATGCAGGCATGACTCCGTTCCGCGGCGAAAAGAACACGAATTGGGAAGGCGCATGGCGCGTACCGGCGATGGTTCGCTGGCCAGGAAAAGTCGACGCTAATTCCGTTTCGAACGACATCATGCACCACATGGACTGGATGCCGACTTTTCTTGCAGCGGCAGGCGAAGCGGACGTCAAAGAAAAGCTGCTAGACGGGCACCGGGCGATTGACCGGCGCTACAAAGTACACCTAGACGGTTACAACTTCCTGCCCTATTTAACGGGCGAAGCGGAGGAAGCACCGCGCGACGAAATTTTCTACTTCTCTGATGATGGAGACTTAACGGCCCTTCGCTATCACGACTGGAAGATGGTCTTCCTGGAGCAGCGAGCGACCGGCACCTTGCAAATTTGGGCGGAGCCGTTCACGCCGCTGCGAGTGCCTCTGCTGTTCAACTTGCGCCGGGACCCCTACGAGCGGGCTCAGATAACCTCCAACACCTACTACGACTGGCTAATTGATCGTGTGTATCTGATCACCCCGGCGCAGGAATACGTAGGCCAGTTTTTAGAGACCTTCAAAAAGTACCCGCCGCGACAGAAAGCGGCTAGCTTCTCACTTGATCAAGTGATGGAAAAGCTCCAGGCTCCAGCTGGAAACCCTTGAGCAACTAAAGCAGAGGAGAAAGAGGAAAAAGCTCGTGTTGTAAGACCTCGCCCGCACGCCCTGCCGGCTAAATGCTCGGCGTGCGGGCTTAAGTTGCGCAGCGTCCATTCACCAGCTAAGAGCATCTAACGAATCCGACAGGTGCCGGGGGGCGTCAAAAGCTCCAACCCACACCTGTTGTAATTCCCCAGTCAAACTCGCTGCTATCTTCATCGATCGTTTCGTTGTCGTAACTGCTCCAGGCACTCAGGTCCCAATATAGATCCTCGACTAGCTCCCACCGTAGCGTCGCACTATTGTCAGCGCGAACCCGTCCACTTTCAGTTAATGAGGGATAGACAGAGCCGGTGAGATCCAGATTGAGTTTAGGGGTATCAAACCGCCATTTGCTAAAGCTTAGCGACAATACCGCTTCCGCACTGCTTTCCGTATCGCCGCTGGCGCTGCGTTCTTCCAAGGCCTGCAGAGATAAACTGCCGCTGAGTGAACTGCGGTTCGTATCGAAGAAGTAGCGACCCAAGCCAGCTCCGACGGTAACTCGTGAGTCCAGAGCCAACTCGTCATTACTCTCGAAACCACCAAATACCTGTCGATATAGCGTCTCGCGATTCGTCCAAACCTGACGAGATAGCGTTACGCGAGAGCTGGTGGTTGTTTCATCATCCGTATAGGACACGGTAATTCGGCTTGTCACGGAGTTTTCTGCATCTTCGTCCTCATAGGACGCGTTAGCACGAAACTCCGTCTGGGTAACGCCGCTGGCTTTAGTGAACGCATAGTTCGCACTAAGGTATACGTCAATACGATCACTAACTCGTTTAGCGATCGGCCGTAGCTCAACAATGTTCGCCAACGGATACTGAGCGGTTTGAAATACCGTCTCAAAGCCGACTTCCCTACCCTGACCGTTAATCGGCACGATACGCCCGTAGTGGCGCTCACCACTCGCAAGCCGCAACTCGTAGTTATAGCTTGAACTGACGGCTGCTATCTCTTCCCACTCGATTATTACCGTGCCCATCGACTCGGTACTAAGACTGAGTCGCCCATCTAGAAGAGATTTAATTTCACCGGTAACGCGGTCGCCGTTCTCGAATCGAATGACATCAGTTTTATCGTGAGCGAGAGCCGCGAGCGGCACTAGCAGAAAAATGAAAAAACTGGAGATCAGTAGCCGATTCCGGCCGGCCGCGAATAGCAACACCTTCGAACCTCTCCTCTGTTGGGACAACAATTTAGGCTTCAGCGCGCAGTTTTAGAGCCAAAAGTCCACGATGAATTTGGCCCGCCCATGCGTTGAAGTTGCGTTTCACATCGGCCATGTTGGTAACGCTATTATTCAGTCCCCAGCTACTGTTTACGCTCGCTCGCCCATCCTTGATGATCGCCAAGACATCGCCGCTATCACCGTCCGCCAAGATAATGGCGATCGCCATGCCACCACCACCCTCGGTAAACACTCGACTACGGCCCATACCTCGAGAGGCAGTATCGTCCTTGGGTCCGGAGGGGGATATTTTTGTGATCATTGCCTCCACAACAATGACGTCATCGCCACCCTCAGAAACAGCGATAAAGTCACCATTCGAGGTCAGCTCCTTTTGCATTGCCTCGGCAAAGGCCTTTTGTAAATCGCCCTTATCTTCGTCGGTTAACTCCCACTCTTCGTTGTAACGGTTGATGATGGAGTTGCTCGATGGAGGTTGCTCAATCTCTACGTTTTCAAGGTTCAGAGGCGTCACCCATACCTTGCTGTAGCGAGCATAGTCGGCGTCGGGGTCGACATAGGCGAGATCAACAGCGGTGTTATCAACCTTGTTCAGCGAACCGTCGCGAGTGGTTTCAGCATTTTCCCCAGTTTGTATGGTCGGTGATGACGTACAAGCGCCCAGCAACAACAACAAAATGGTGGCAGTGGCCGCTAGTGATTTTTGTGTGGTGGTCATTAATATTCTCCCCTGTTGTCTAGGTAGTACCCTACCTCCCTGCCAATCTTTAATGATCATGATCGAACAACCGTTTCGTGTTCATGGAATCGCGGCAATGCACGTGGATCGGCGTACGCTAGTCTGCCATTAAAAAAGATTAGCCGGAAATAACCTAGGCTCGATTAAGCGCGAGCATTCTAGCTACTAGCAGGGTGCCCAAATAACGCAGGACGTGATCTTTCGAACCATCGCAGTAGTACACTGCTGCGCCAAGCACGCACCACAAAGATTTCGACAATGGCTATACGTTCACTCAGTGTCTCGGCTCTCGTCCTCGCGATCAGCTGGACCGCAGCTATCTCGCTTTTGGCCCCGACTTGGGCTCAGCAAATGGGCGCCGCTTTCGGTGAACTCCGCACACAAATGCCTTTGGGCGCGCTGTGAAGTCTAGAGCAATTATCGCGATCGGGCTGATTGCTAGCGCCCTTCTGTTAGCGATCATTGCGCTAGGCAACGGCGTCACGCTCACCGCCGGAAAGCCCTATCTGGAGCGTAGGCTTAGCGAGGTTCTGGGTCGCAAGCTCGAATTTGGGGAAGCACCGCGGCTCCAGCTGGGTATGAGTTCGCGCTTGGATATAACGCAGCTCCGAATTCATGACGCTCCCTGGACGGGCAATCCATACCTGCTTTCAGTCGACCGAGCCCGTGTCGAGATTAGGACCTGGTCACTGCTCCGAGGTCCTCTGCTTATTGAATCTTTAGAGCTGCATGACAGCGAGCTTAAGCTGATCCAAGGCGAAAACGGCGAGACAAATTTTCCCGCGATCACACCCAGCAAGACCGCTAGTCAAAAGCCCGATTCATCGGTAGAAAATGGGCCGCCGGTCCTCTTGAAAAGAGCGCTAATCAGCAACGTTTCCATAACGCGCGAAAACAGAAAGAACGGGCAACTTGCAGCTTTTTCGGTTGAAGCTTTATCACAAAGCCTCAATTCTGCAGACACCATGGTGATTTCTGGTAGCGGGGAACTCCAGGGCCGCCCCTGGCGGCTGGCGCTGGAGGGTACGCCACTAATAGGGATACTTGAAAAAGAACCACTCCTTGCCACCTACACCGGGTCCATCGACAGCTTGGAGCTAAAGGGGCGCTACTTTATCCCTGGCACTGCGCCTTTGGAGAACCTTGAGCTGGAACTAGAAGCGGTCGGGGTCCTGCCCGCCGAGATTGCAAACTTATCACCGCTGCTGACGGCTGGCGCGCCAATGTCTTTGGATCTTTCCCTGAGCGACCGAGATCCGGGACTCGCAGTTAACGCAAAAGCTGTATTGGAAGAGCTGTCACTCAATTTTCAGGGGTCTATCGCGCGACCATCCTTGGGTGACGGCATTGAGCTCAGTCTAGCACTTGGCGCACGCAGCCTCGCCAAGCTCGCAGCTGCTCTGGGCCTCGGGCAAGGCCCGGACACACCACTGGACGTGTCGCTACGACTACAGCGTGATGGCTCGACGATCGCTTTAGACCAACTGGCAATTCAGGCAGGTGGCCACAGAATTACCGGGCGCGCAGAATTCCCAAGCTTTCCCACCACCGATCAGGCAAGTCTCGAACTATTTGCAACTGGACCGGATGTGGGACTTTATCAACGATTGCTGGGTCGTCAGATCCCGCTTGTTGCTCCTTACGAGATTCACGCATCGCTGGAGAATACGACGCCGGAATCGGAGCGGTTGAACGCGGAGTTTGAAATCGGCCAAGCTACAGGCCAAATCGATGGCACGCTCGGATCCTTCCCAAGCTATAAGAACAGTGAAGTGAGGGCAACGGTAAAAGGCCCAAGCTTACGGGCCTTAGGCCCGTACCTCGGTAGTCGCCTGCCGGAAATCCCCTTTGATGCGACCGCATCTGTGAGCGTATCAGGTGAAGGCGTGGTTACTGTTGGTAGCACAAAAATTGACGCCGGTGAGCTAAGTGCTCGCGCATCTGGGGTCTTGGGCAGCTATCCGGCGCTCGACAATATTGATTTCTCGATGTCGATTGCAACAGATTCACTCGCGACCAGTAGCCGCCATTTTTTTGAAAAGAACCTCCAGGATGCCGCCCTAAAGGCTGAAGCGCATTTCGTTGGCGAGCTTAGAGACTTGGCAATAGACCAATTGAGTGTGCTTGGCGACGGCCTTAGCATAGTCGGAGAAGGGGGAAGGCTCACCCTGCATGCTGACGACAACGGGGGTAGTAACACGGCGATACACGGCGACCTTGCACTCAATGCGCGAATAGAACGTCTCAATAGCTTTCTCGCCGACTTTGGCAACCCAGCGCTCCCGGATTCTCCCCTCGCTTTTAGCCTAAGGACTGCCATTGATGAGACCGCTCTAAGAGTGGCGATCACGGATTTGGAATCACCGGGCTTAAATGGTGCTGCCGCCCTTGAATTAAATCGTGACGTTAGCTTCGACAGTGAGAGCCACTTGGAAGCCGACTTAAGCATCACCGACCTACGCGCTCTCCTCCCATCACTGCAGTCCTACGAGCCTCCACCAAACACACTGAACCTGGTCGCTCGTCGACTCGCTAATCCCGACCGCGACTATGAAATTACGCTAAGTGCGGACGACAAAACGCTGGCGAATTTGGGAATTGCCCAAAGTAGCGACTCCCAGAGCCTGGATATCACCCTTAGCGCCGAGGGCAGTGACGTACGAGCCCTGGGCACGGTGGATGGATTACCGCAAACGGCGCAAAGCTTTGTCGTCGACAGCTTAATCGAGCTCGATGGTGAGCAACTCCAAGCCAAGTTGAAAAATCTTACACTCGGCGAGGCGCGAGCTTCTGGGGACATCCGATACAGCAGCACCGCATCTCAGCTTACCGCTCAACTTGTGGTCCACAATGCAGATTTCCGGCCTTGGATCGCGAGTGATGACTCCCCGGCGAGTCCTACGGAAAGCACCGCGGAGGAAAGCACCGCAGAAGAGGATGGACGACTAATACCGGCAATAGCTCTACCACTTGAGCCTCTCCTTACAACCAACACCGATATAAATATCGAACTCCACGACCTGATGATTCCGGACCCTATCTTTCCCGAACTGTCGCTAGTCACCGAGGCGGTGGTGGGCCTGAAAAGTGGTGAGGGAAGTGGGACTTTGAACGTGAATGGAATGCGAGGCAGTCGAGGCCAACTCTCTGCTACCGCCCTCGTTACAGCAAGGGATGAGGCAATCAATACGCAGCTGCGAGCGGCGGTCGATTCTGCTCCCTTTGGTATGCTGTCGCGCGGCAGTAGCTATGACGTCTTACCCAAACACAGCGCTCAAATCGATCTCTCTGCGACGGGAACGGATACTCGCCAATTGGCGGCCAGTCTCACTGGCAGACTACTGCTCACCGGCGGACAGGGCTCCCTCCGTCGCACCGCTTTGAACTTTGCCACCGAGTCCTTCGCAGCCCAGCTCATTAAACTGATTTTTCCGACATTGGAAAGCCAGGCACCCACTATGGAGGTCGAATGTACTGTGCTGGCTCTACGCGCTGATCAAGGAGTCATTGGTCTCGATCCCGGTTTCGTATTTCGTAGCAAAAAATTGGATCTATCGGCTCGCGGGACGATTGATCTCAAGCAGGAGCGTTTAGCAGTACGTTTCGACAATCAGGCTCGTAGAGGACTCGGAATTAGCGCGGCAAGTCTTGTTAATCCTTACGTACAGATTACCGGCACCATGAGTAAGCCGTCGCTAGCTTTAAACCTGACTAACACGGCGCTAATGGGCGGAGCGGCGATCGCATCCGGTGGTCTCACAGTGCTCGCAAAGCCACTTTACGGTCGATTTATTCGCAATAAGGATCCCTGTGCCGCAGCCGTAGCGCGGTGGAATGAAGAACAGTAACCCGCAGAGGCAGGAGCTTGCGCGCACTGAATCCCTCCTGTGTGACGGTCCTTACACCACGACTGGCAGAACTCATTTATCGGTTTGCGAAAGCCGCATCCACTCTCTGCGACCGTGACTTATCGCGTCTCGTAGCGTGGTAATGAACGCAGCGGTAGAAATTCCGACCATCAAGATACCGTTTACCGCTTCTAGCGGGCCTAGCAGCTTTCTCCCTTCCGTCATCACGATATCGCCGTATCCGAGCGTCGAAAAGTTAACTGCCGAGTGATAAAACGCATCGGAAAATTGATCGAATTCACCCAGCGACCAAAAAAGCAACGCCCAAATAGCAATCTGACCGAGATTGCCGATCAGGAGTAAAACCATGACACCGTTGAGGACGGCCATGGTGAAGATAAAAGAACCCCTATCCAGCTGGCCTTGGAAGCGGGAGTAGTACAGCAGCGCACGTGCCAAAATGCTGATCTGAAGCACTAGGCACAGACCCATTACTCCCAGACCAACCAGTAAGTCGACCAGCATGGCTTAACGTATGCGCCCACCAATCGAAATACTGGTACGCATTCCCGGAGCGCCCCAACCACCGTAGCCGCCGTAGTAGCCGCTATAGCCAGTCGATACGCCGACGCTTCCGTATATTTGTGGGTCTTCACAGGCGTTTAGACTCAGGCACACCAGGGTCGTAGTAAGGATTTTTAGAAATCTTTGAAAATCGGTTTTTTTCACACGAGGTTCCGAACGAGTTGAGATGAGTAGAACGAGTAAATTCTCAGATAGCAGTTAATCCGACCAAGTTTGAAGTGCCACCGGAGCACCAGAGGGCCCCGCTATCACCGCGAGGAATCCAGTGGCTGGCCTGGCAACGGTAGGAACCAGCACTTCGCCGCCCAGCTCTGGAACGCGTTCGAGTAGCTCGGCCAGCCGTTGCTCAGATTCGACGCGGAGAAATGGCATCCAGATCGTGGGAAGATCATCGGCTGGGCGGCTACGGATACCGGCAAGAGCAAAGCCAGCACGCACTAACAGCTGAAAGTCCACGTTCAGCTGAAAGTCCACGCTGGACTTCGCGCTGCTCGCAAACTCCACGTCCTCGACACTTACCCGATCGCTTAGGGACGAATAAAAGTCAGCCGCCTCTTCAACCGAAGCTGCCCAGAGTTCATGCCAGAAAAAATCGCCCTCAAAGCTCGATAGCTCAGGATCTCCATTCGGGGACGTAACCGTCGCAAATATAGCGCCCTGCGGATCCGCAAAAACAGCGATTGTACCGCGCTCGCCGAGCGTAACCGGCTGGCGCAGCACTTCACCACCCGCTTCCAACACCCGCTGGCGCGCTACCTGTGGGTCATCGACGGATAGCAAAGAGACCCACTGTGACACATCGCGAGTAGCGGGCAAGGAACTCTGCGCGACCATTCCACCAATCAGTCGGCCGCGGTGATTAATCGTCCAGTAGCGATAGCGCAAAGGCGAAAACTCCGTGAACTCCCAGCCAAATAATCTGGAGTAAAAGCGAATCGACCCTTCCGTGTCATCGGAAATCAAATCGTGCCAGACGAAATTCCCCGGCAGTCGTTCGCGGAATTCGCCGTTGTTGATCGAGGGAAGTCCTAGCGGAACCGTGCTACAGCTGACCAGACATAAGGGCAAGAAGATAGCGCCCAAGTAACGGAAAACCTGCATTGACTTACCCTATGCTACGTGAGGCCAGAGTATAGCGTGCCTTCAAGGCATCCAACGCATGCACCGCTATCCAGGCATAGACTGTAACGCCAAGGAAGACGCCGAAACGGAGCAGGAATGCACTCCACGCGTCATTGCCGTTGCTACTGTCCTGAACAGCCGGTCCGATGAGTATCAGCATCGTAACCACGGAGTTAATCCAAAAAGACGGTGCTAAGCGTGTCGGTAGCTGACCAAAAAGCTTAGCGGAGGCATAAAGTGAAAAGGCCAACATCCAGAGAAAGAACATCCACAGCGTCGGTGTCAGTTGCAAAAGTTTCCAAAACAGCACCGCCATAACCCCGCCAGCAAAGGTTGATCCAATCAATTCTCGTCCGGCATTTCGCAGTTCGACCGACGAAGTTTGCTGGCTCAGGGAAACGGATTTCAAAATGGTCATGAGGTATTGGGAAGGATTGCTTAGCGCTAGCAGATAGGCAGGCATCACAATCAGCGCCGCCCGCAAAGCAGCCCAATTTGTCGCCGTGTCTAGCACCTCTTGACCATTGCTAGTGGCAGCGCCGTTTGTAGCGGCGCCGGGTACCGCAGGCAAACCAGGAAGAAAAACGTATACCAGCCACTGCGTCGCTACCGCCGTCGCTATGCTAAGCACAAGCGATCTGATCACCACCGTTGCAAGCGCGTAGCTTTGGTATCCCGCCGCTGATACCAGTGTCAGGCCAATAATTAAAAACATGCCGAGCACTCGCTTACCGCGAACGATTGTAAGGAGCATCGACAAAAACAGCCCAAGGCCCACCAGCATGACACCAGTCGCGTTGTAGTACTTCAATAGAGGCACCATCATCACACCGAGTGCTAAGGAGATGGTGACCACCAGCAGCAAGCTAAACAGGGCGCGGGGCTTCATTGGCGGTTCCGGGTTAGCAGCCAGAAATACGACAAAAATCGGCGTCAGATACGGAAGCGGAAAACCCAACCCATAGCTGAATGCGAGGCTTAGTGCCATCGTTAGTGCCAATCGCAGCGCGTGACGATCAAGGAGTGACATAGAAGTCTTCAGTGTCTGAATCTCGCAAGCCTTAGCTAGTAGAGATAAGACAGCCAAGCCATCGCACGGATGTATACCTTGCCAAGCCAGCGAAGAACCGTCGCCTCCTCGCTATAGGCTATGACCGATACCTGCCCGCCGATCCGCAGGTTTGTGAGCTGAGTGGAGTCTAGATCGCTAAAGCCAATTTCCACTGGGAAGCGCTGCGACTGACGCAACCAATCGCGACTGTTGGATACGGTAGGTAGCGTTCCGGGTGCGGGGGTCTGGCTTGCACTTATCCCTAAGCCCAGAGAACGAACTTGCGCGGGAAAAACGCGGCCGGGCATGGAGTCGAATGCGACCTCTGCAGACGTACCAGTCTTAAGGTGACCGAGGTTGTTCTCGGTAAAGTCTGCGCTTATCCAAAGATCGTGAATCGCTATCAAAGTCATTACGGGCTTTCCCGTACCCGCATACACACCGACATCCGCCCGCAGATCCGTAATCAGTCCCCGAGACGGCGCCCGCACCAGCGTATTCGCTAGATCCAATTCAGCCTTAGCGACGGCATTTTGGGCGGAAAGTAAAATTGCATTGTTCCCATCGTCGGCGCCGCCTTTCTGTTGTATGGCCCGCTGAATGTCTGACTTGGCCGCTTCAACTTTGGCGACAGCCTGATCCAATGATGCGCGGGAGGATTCGAGCCGTCGGAGAGAAATAGTGCCCTCGTCTGTCTGCCGCAGTCGCTGCAAACGTTCGAAGTCCTGGCGGGCGCGAAGCTCGTTCGCCTGCGCCGCGCTAAGGTTTGCTCGTGCGGAAACCACGGCGGCATTACCTGCCTCCACCTGCGTCCGCGCGTTATCCAGTTCATTTCTGGCTCGCGCGAGAGCGAGTTCATACAGTTCCGGATCAACTTGGAAGAGTTTGTCCCCTTCTCTCACCTCCCTATTATTCTTTACCCAAACTTCGATCACATTACCGGCGACCTCCGGAGCCACTCCAACAACATAGCCTTGAACACGGGCCTGGGTTGTGTATGGGGTGAAACGATCGCTCGTCAGGTACCAGGCCAAGCTGGCAACGATTAGAAAGCCCAGGATCTTTGCGGGCAGCCCAAGACCCGCTTTTTCCGCTTCGTCGCTCTCCCTATCAGCGGGTGTGGGCTGTACTCCGGCAGTATCGCTGTCCGTCATCGCTCTCTCACTTTGAGGCCTTTAGGGTGCCGGTGTCGGATGTTGACTCGGAAAGTAGCTCACCCCAGTCGTTTCGTTCACTCATGCGCTCCACAACGCGCGACTGCAGTGCAGTACCCTCTCCACCTCCAGCTCCTTGCGATTCCCAACCGCCACCAAGCGATCGATAGAGGCTGACAACGGATGACAAATGAGCACCTTGATTCTGCAGCTCCCGATCCGCTTGCGAGAACAGCGCCCGCTGCGCATCGAGAACCCGCTGGAAATCAGCGTAGCCCTCACGATAGCGTCTATTCGCTATTTCCAAGGCTCGTTCCGCCGCAACGCGGGAGTCGTGAAGAACGCTTTGGGCTTGCGCAGTCTTAATGACAGCTACCGCCGCATTGTCTATCTCTCGGGCCGCCGCAAGTAGCACTGACTCGTAGCCCAGCAACGCCTGCTCTAGTCGCGCATCTTGCACCAATAGATTGGCGCGGATACGTCCGTAGTCAAAGATGTTCCAGCGTACACTTGGTCCGATTGCGAAGCTGGCCCCATCTCGAGTCTCGCCGATACTGTCACCGGTCCAACCAAAACTTCCCAGCAGAGATATGGAAGGATAAAAATCCGCCGCTGCGATGCCGATCTGCGCCGACTGCGCGCCAGCACTCCAGGCCGCGGCACGCACGTCCGGACGGCGCAACAAGAGCTGCACGGGGACACCAGTGAGCGCTGCCGGTTCGACTTTAGGGAGGAGACTTTCCTCACCTGCGAGCTCAGCGACCTCGCCTGGCGGCCGACCCAAGAGTAGCGTCAACGCATTCCGGAGTTCAACAACAGCCTGCTCGAGTACCGGCAGCTGCGCTAGCGTTGCGAGATATTGGGTTTTCGCCTGCTGAAAATCCAGCTCTGACTCCTGACCGCTTTCGAATAGCTGCTGCGTAATAGCAAAGCTTCTCCTCTGAATTGCCGCATTGTTTTGGGCGATTCGAAGACGTTCCTTAGTGGTGCGATAGGAGAAGTAGACATCTACAGTCTGCGCGGTAAGCAGAACCTGGATGTCTCGTTGTTCGGCGATGCTGGCGAGATAAGCGTCGCCGGCGGACTCGATCGCGCGCTGAAACCGGCCCCAGAAATCCAGCTCCCAACCTGCGGCGATCCCCGCACTGTAACTCCCAAGGCTGCTATTGCTCGCGGGGAGTAGACCTTCACTTTGCCGTGTCCGCAAATACGCTGCGGAAGCACTTGCCTGCTGCGATTGCGGTAGACGCAGCGCATTTGCTCCCAGAAGACGTGCCCGGGCTTCAAGGACTCGCAACGCGGCAACCTGTAAATCCAGATTATTCGACCGCACTTCCCGGAGCAGTGTGTTTAACTGCGCATCATCGAATCGAAGCCACCAGCTGCTCAGTTCGTCTCCCAACGCGTCTGGATCTGAATCAAGCTGCCCATAGAGCTCGGGCTGCCAGCCAGAAAGCCATTCGACCGAGGGTTCACTGTAATCGGGGCCTAGAGACACACAGGCTGGCAACAGCAAAGCGCAGTACGCGATGAGCGCTGTCCTAAGAGTCTGAGCGCAGTTCACGGTGGCTACTCAGCGTCTGCAGCGCTCTTTAGCACCTCGTCGGCCTGCCCTTCATCAACCCAGCCCATGAACAGCTCATAACCTACGCTTAGCACGACCGCGCCAACAAACAAGCCGATAATACCCGTACTTACCATACCGCCCAGGGCTCCAAGAAGGACCACCGGCATGGGTACATCGACACCACGCCCCAGGAGCAACGGCTTCAGGAAGTTGTCTGCGGCCCCGGCGATCAAAAAGTAGACGGTTAGAGCAATATTGGCAGCGCCGCCGCCATCACCCCCCAGCCAAAGGTAAGCGATAACCGGAAGGGACACGAGTAAGGCCGGTAGCTGCAAAATCCCGAGGACGAGCACAATCAGCGCTAGCAAACCGGCTGCAGGAATGCCCGCAAGTAGAAAGCCGATGCCGAGTAGTAACGCCTGAATAAATGCGACACCGACAACCCCAACGGCGACGGAGCGCACCGTAAGCGTCGATAAGGTTTGTAGAGCGGTGCCCTGCTGTGGACCGGCGACCCGTTGGAAAATTCGCTCCATCGCTTTTGCACCGGAATCCCCGTAGGCCATCATGACACCCGCAATGATGAGCGCGCCGAGCACAAACAGCAGAGTGCCCGCCGTACTGGCGGCCCCCTGTAGCGCAAACTTTACAAATCGCTCAAGCTGAGGGCGAGACTCTTCCACAACCCCAGCCATATCCTCATGAGCGGCGTTCCAAAAAGTAAAGACTCTTTCTCCGAGCAATGGTACGTCTTGGATCCCTGCGGGAGGTGCCGGCACAGTCAGCTGACTGCTTTCGAAGTCGCCGACCATAGAAAATACATGTTCAGCGAAGGACACACCGAGCATCACCGTGGGCGTACCGATCACAGCTATCGCTAAAGCAACCAGCAAGGTGGCGCTTCTCGCTTGGCGAAAGCCCGTGCGCGACATCAGCATCTGCAATAACGGATACATGGCTACCGCAAGAGTCAGCGCCCACAGCATGATCGGTATAAAGGGAGCAAAAATTCGCTCGCAGGCGATCACAGCAAGAATGATCAAACCCAAACGAATGAAAAAGTCCAAGAGCTCGCGTTTTGGAAACAGAGTTGCGCTTTTATTCAGATCAGACAATCTGCGTGCCTCGTTTGTTATCGTCGGATTTTTGCCGCCAACCGGCCTAGCGGCGAAAGGTCGAGACGGCGCCGATTATATATCAGCGACCGCAATTCTGAGGGCGGATTGATCGACCTTAAATCGGAGCCTTTAAGCGCGCGAGTTAGGGTTGAACGTATCTGGCGTCTGGCAGGACGTTGCTTTGGAGGCCCAGGCCGTCGCTCGCGGACCCGCTTGTTTAAGGATGTCGTTTCAGATGCAACACGTTCAACCTATACTTCCTTGACGCTTCCGTTCGAATCTTCGAGGCGCAGCAAGCGCCCACCAATGCTTACAACCGCTCGCTAACAAGGAGGCAGCTTTGAGTCACGCTCCGCTAGCCCACAACCGAGTTAAAGCAGCCTTCGATTCGATGGCCGTGATCGTTGGAATTCTCCTACTAGCTGCGTGTAGCACCAGAATCGATCCCACAGCTTTACCCGGGGTCGATGGAAATGGCATGTATGTGCTCGCCTACGCAAAAGAACAGAGAATTAGGCGAGCGATGGAAGACCGTCTAGTCAGCGATTTGCAAACACAGGGAATAACCGCCTACGCAAGCCACAGGGATTTACCGTCCTTTGGCGACATAGATCGCGGTGCAGTCCTGGCTGCGGCGAAAAGTAAAAACGCCCTTGCGATTCTTCTTGTAAATCGAGTGATACCGGGGCAAGAAAGCCTACTTAAAACAAGCGATCGAATAACTCCCGAGCACCCGAATGTGAAGGCTTTTTTCGAATACACTCGTGATCTGGAGGTTTCGCCGGCCCCGGATTCAACCGTACTCGTTGAGGTAAGCGGGTTTCTGCTTGAAGGCGATAGCGCGAAGCTAGTCTGGTCTGGAACCACCTGGTCCTTTAATGGGGACGGTAGCGGCGGCGCCTTAGTGGGTATCAGCACGACTATTTCCGATGAGCTGGGTCGCCTGAAACGAGCGTTTCCCACCTACCGGTAACTTCCATCTTGAGGGCAAGTACAAGCGCACGATCAGCACTTTCGAGCTTATGGAGACCTAGATGCCTCATCAAGGAGGCAAAAGTTTCAAGCGTCAGTCTAATGTTGACACTGAGTACTTACCCTAAATGTTTGCTACAATGAGCAGGGTAAAGCGAATGAATTTTTGTCGAGGCAAAGCGTAAAGCGAACTGCTTCTCATTACCTAAGTGGCGGGAACCTAAAGAAAAATTGTATAATTGAACTTCGGGTATGTTTATTAACCGGTGAGCATTTGCCTCGATAAACATTCCCCGAGCTTACCCAAAATGATCATACAATCGATCACAACGATCCTTTAATCAGACGAACTGGAGCAGGGAAAATCGTGGAACGCGAAGCAATGGAGTTTGATGTTGTCATCGTTGGCGCTGGGCCAGCGGGACTATCAGCCGCCTGTCGCATCATGCAGCTCGCGAGTGAAAACGAGCAGGAAATCACTGTTTGCGTGGTTGAAAAAGGTTCAGAAGTGGGAGCCCATATACTCTCTGGCGCAGTGCTCGAACCAAGAGCTATGGACGAGCTGTTTCCTGATTGGGAGGACATGGGGGCGCCGCTAAACACGCCTGTAGCTAAGGACCATTTTTTCTTTTACCTGAGTCAGAAATCAGCCATTAAGCTGCCGAGCTTCGCTATTCCAAAACCGACCCACAACGATGGCAACTATATTGTGTCGATGGGTAACGTGTGTCGTTGGCTGGCCGAGCAAGCCGAGTCTCTGGGTGTGGAGGTCTATCCCGGCTTCGCCGCCTCGGAGGTGCTCTACAACGAAGATGGCTCCGTGCGCGGCATCGCGACCGGCGATATGGGCATAAGCGCAGAGGGCGAGCAGAAAGACAGCTATATGCAAGGCATGGAGTTGCATGCCCGCTACACGCTTTTCGCTGAGGGTTGCCGAGGCCACTTAGGAAAGCAGCTGATTGACAAATTTAAGCTTGATGAGGGCAAAGACCCACAGCACTACGGTATCGGAATCAAAGAGATCTGGGAAATAGAGCCGGAAAAACATCAACCTGGTTTGGTTGTACACGGGCTTGGATGGCCGCTGGCAGAAAGTGGATCTACAGGCGGTGCATTTCTCTATCACGCTGAAGACAATCAGGTGTTCATCGGATTCATAACAGACCTCAACTATAGCAACCCGCATGTATCACCCTATGAAGAGTTTCAACGCTGGAAGCATCATCCGGAGACACTCAAATATCTGGAAGGTGGGAGCCGCCTGACCTACGGTGCTCGCGCTATTGTTAAGGGCGGTCTTAATTCCCTGCCGAAAATGCACTTCCCCGGTGGACTACTGCTTGGCTGCGACGCAGGCACGCTCAACTCGGTGAAGATCAAGGGGAATCACACAGCGATGAAAAGCGGCATGATCGCTGCGGAGTCTGTGGTCGAAGCCTTGCGCGAAGAACAGCCCCCTGTGGAACTAGAGGCATTCGGCGAAAAACTGCGCGACTCCTGGCTGTATGACGAACTCTACCGAACCCGCAACTTCTCTGGCTTTATGCACAGTCTTGGGGTCTTAATCGGCTCCGCTATGGTTTGGATCGATCAGAATATCTTCGGCGGCAAACTACCCTTCACACTTCACGATTCAAAACCCGACTATGCGGCCTTAAAACCCGCAGCTGACTGCAAAAAAATTGACTATCCGAAGCCCGACAGCGTAATTAGTTTCGACCGGCTATCTTCGGTATTTTTGTCGAACACGAATCACGAAGAAGACCAACCCTGCCACCTCACCTTAGCGGATCCAAGTATCCCGATAGAGTCGAATCTACCCCTGTTTGATGAACCAGCGCAGCGTTACTGCCCCGCAGGAGTTTATGAAGTGATTGAAGAAGACGAAGGGAAGCGTTTTCAAATCAACGCCCAAAACTGCGTTCACTGCAAAACTTGCGACATAAAGGATCCGGCGCAAAACATAACCTGGATCACACCGGAGGGATTCGGGGGACCCAACTATCCCAATATGTGAATGCCCAATATGTGAACGCCCAATATGTGAACGCCCAATATGTCAACGCCCAATATGTGAACGCCCAACTTGTGAATGTGACAGCAGGTTACAGGCTATAACGCTTCGCCCGCTAGTCAATCCCACCCAATTCAATTCGTTCGCCAGCACTGACGATGAATGCGAGATCGTTTTCGATCGAAGCCGCTTCTACCAAACGGTACCACGCAGGCCGAGTAATCTGCGCTGTTAACCCGTTGGGAAGTTCCGCATAGGGCTCACCCGCATCACCGGCGATGCACAACCGGTTGCTGCCGCCAAGCTGACACCGTCCCCCGGTATTCAACAATGCGTACCAGGTTGAACTCCCATTACAGCCTACACAGTCACAATCGATCGCCTGAAGTGGATGCCGATCTACAAATATTCGCCACTTCTCGACCGGCGTTACCAGGTAGTAGTGCCCATCTTCTTCTCGCCGCAGGATCGAGGCAAAGAGTCGGATCAGACCTTCACGACGAATCTGATCACCCTCGTGCTCCCAATCACCGTTGGCAAGAATTTGGATAGGTAGATCGCCGCTCAGCTCCGGGCGCCACTGAGCCAGTGTGCCCGGAGTCGGCAGCCCAGGCGTCGCCGCGACAATACTGTCCACCAAGTCTTGCAGGGATTCTGCCACGCTAGCTCAGAATACGGTCACGTCAGCATCTGATCGAAACGCGCGCTCAACCTGCTGCTGAAGAACACCGCCGGCCTCTCCCGCTACTCGATCTCTTAGCTGTCGAAGGTCCTGTGCTGGCACGGCGGCCAAGTCACCATTTGTCACGCGGTCTAACTCCACTACATAGACCGTATCGGCCGACTCGTCTACAAGCGTCCGTGCAGGTTCAACCCCGGAGGGTGCGGGTAGCGCAAATAGCGAGCGCTTCACTGGTTGGGGTATGCGAACGCTGTCCCGCCGGGCGCCGAGCTCAACCTGCCATTCAAAGCCGGCACTATTCGCCGCCTCTTCAACACTATTACCTGCCTCTAGTTCAGTAATAATCCCCTCGCCTGCGCTTACTGCAAGTTCTTTTGCCTTAGCTTCCTGGAGTTCAATCTGAATCTCGCTGTAAACCTCGTCTAGCGACCTTACGCGGGGTGGTGCTCGCTCCGCGACGCGTAAGACAACGAAATACTCCGGATCGATCTCAACGACCTCGCTATTGTGACCCTCAACGAGAACATCGTCCGAGTAAACGGCATCAAGTAAGCGCGGATCATCAAGTGCTGCGGGAACATCTGCCCGTGTGAAGGCATCACTGCGCAGAACCTCCAATCCGAGTTCTGATGCCGGTTCCGAGAGATCTCCCGCGTTGAATACCAAGTCTCTGAGCGCCTCGACATCGCGTAACAGCGCAGCACTTGCATCATTAGCCTGCAGGCGGCGCTCGAGTTCACCAACCACATCCTCGTAGGTAACCTCGCTGCCTGCTCGCCTGTCGGTGAGCTTGATAATGTGCACGCCTGCATCGGTAACTACTGGCGCGCTGATCTCGTCTAGCTGTAAGACCGAGATTGCCGATTCCATTTCTTCTGGAAAGGCGTCACCGGCGGTGTAGCCAAGGTCGCCGCCGGCCTGCGCGGAGCCCACGTCTATAGAGAATTCCTTAGCCACGTCGGCAAAATCGCGGCCACTAGTAAGCGCGGACTGCACCTCGGCAAGCTGCGGTGCGACACTATCGAGTTCGCCTTCGAGCAAAATGTGGGAGACGCGCGATTCAGTGGCTATGGAAAACTCCTCCCGCGTGAGCTCAAATTCCTCTCGCAGGCGCTGCTCCTCGATGGCCTCAATATACGATTCTTGCCTTAGTTCAATGTACTCCAGGGTCAATGCCTCATCCGTTGTAAACCTCGGCGTATTAGCTGCGTAAAATTCAGCCACCTCCGCTTCTGGCACAACTGCGCTTACCAAGAAATCCAATGTTGGGATCGTAATATAACGGACATCCCGGCCTTCATAGGCAATCTTTGCGGCCAGATCCAACTCTTGGCTAGTACTGAAATCACTACCGGCAAGGCCAGCCCGCAGTTGACCGATCTGAAGATCCTCCGCAAGCCGGGCTTGAAACAACGCGGGTGTAAACCCAGCATTAGCCAGTGAAGACTGATACATATCACGAGAGAACTGACCATCAAGCTGGAACTGCTCCATAGAAGCGATCATTTCTCCCAGAACCGCGTCAGACGCTGACAGCCCAAGTCCATCCGTTGCCTGACGCAGCACGGTCCGCTGGATCAGCGTTTCAAGCGCCTGCTGTGACAGCCGTTGCTGATCAAGAAGCGCAGGATCTGCATTTTCACCTAGCATCGCTAACAGTTGGCGCTGGGTCACGGACAGCTCCTGTTGGAGCGCGAAGGCACTGATCTCGTCTCCATTTACCTCCGCCACGCCCCCGCTCCCTCCACTGAACAGGAGGGACTCGATGCCGAAGATCGAAAATGAGATAACGATAAGACCGATAATTATCTTAGCGATTGTTCCCTGGCTATTAGCTCGGATATCCTGAAGCATGTTCCTCTAACTCTGGTTTGCTCGAGACCGTTCTCAAGGCGTTTAAGATTTGGCTACCTTACTGGTCGCTAACACCTACCGACAGCACCCGGTGCACCGGATGGGATCATCTAGCGAGCTTGGTATGCTGCCATTTTGTTCGTACCGATCAGCGTGAAGCGAGGTACCGATTCGTAGCGAAGGCAATTCTAATGCTTACGGAGCGCGCGTCGATTGCGTGGGCTACTTAAACTCGCTACACCGTAGCTGTCCTGTCTTTGGGTGGCTGCATGCTGCTTACTAGTTGACTGACTTGGCTGCTAACTCGGCTGTTTGATCGTGTCTAACGGTAAGCTAATACAGGCAGATGCGAAGCAAACAGAGCATGCAAGATAGCCGGGTTAAACGGGTCTCAGGAAGAGACCCGAGTACAGAAGAGACCCGAGTACATAAGTTAGTCGTTAACGGCGTCTTTTAGCGCTTTACCCGCCTTAAAGCCGGGAACGGTAGAAGGTTTGATCTGTATAGTTTCGCCGGTTTGGGGGTTTCGGCCTTCTCGACCGGCCCGATGTTTTACAGAAAAGGTGCCAAAACCCACTAAAGAAACCTGATCACCTCGTTTCAACGCATCTGTGATGCTGTCGATAACGGCGTCAAGGGCTCGGCCCGCGTCGGATTTGTTGATATCAGCTGCTGATGCGATGGCATCGATAAGGTCAGATTTGTTCACTAAGGTCCCCTGTCCGGTAAAGCGAGAGATGATGTTGTTTAGGCGAGCTTTTTGCCGGCGTTACTTCTTTTGCCGGGTTTTGCCGTCTTTGTATTTTTCCGTTATTGGTGCTGTGGTGCACTAAAGCAATTAGTCGCGGCTCTGTTCGCGACTGTATACCAGCGCAAACTTTTCGGTCAACTTTTGCGCTAGTTTTTCAAATGCTAGTGCTCGTGTGAATTCGCATCACCGCAGGCTCAGTGCGTATTGATTCTGCCGTCGTCCGAATCAGCGGGCGAATCCTTACGCGCCTGGACCGATCCCGCGAGATATTCCTCATCACTTAGCGGCGTTGGCGCGCGCTCAAGCGCGATTTCTAGTACCTCGTCAATCCATTTCACCGACAGAATTTCGAGGTCTTCTTTGATGTTGTCAGGCACCTCTTTGAGATCGCGCTCATTCTCTTTAGGTATCAGTACGGTCTTAATCCCACCGCGCCGAGCAGCCAATAGCTTCTCTTTCAGGCCGCCGATAGGCAAAACTTCGCCCCGTAGCGTGATCTCTCCAGTCATGGCCACATCAGCACGCACGGGAATTTGCGTGCTCACTGACACAAGAGCGGTACACATCGCTGTCCCGGCACTAGGTCCATCTTTAGGGGTGGCACCTTCAGGAACATGGATGTGCATATCCTGCTTATCGTGATAGCTCGCAGGAATGCCAAGCACCTGGGAGCGACTGCGCATGACCGTGCTTGCCGCTTGTATCGATTCCTGCATCACGTCGCCGAGCGATCCGGTTTTGACGTAGCGCCCTTTTCCCGCAACAGCGGCGGCTTCGATAGTCAACAGTTCGCCGCCGACTGAGGTCCACGCCAGCCCGGTAACCTGACCGATCTTGTTCTCTTCTTCTGCGACACCGTAGTTGAATTTGCGAACACCAAGAAGCTCTCCGAGCAGTTCCGACTCCACAATTACGCCGCTTTTTTGTTCTTTCAACGTGATCGCTTTAACCATCTTGCGACACACTTTGGCGACCTCTCGCTCCAGCGCGCGAACGCCAGCCTCGCGCGTGTAATAGCGAATAATGTCGATGAGCGCGTCTTCACTGATCGACAACTCGTCTTTTTTCAGCCCGTTTAACTTGACCTGCTTGGGAATCAGATAACGCTGAGCAATGTTCAGTTTTTCGTCTTCCGTATAACCGGGAAGCCGAATCACCTCCATTCGATCTAGCAAGGGCGTGGGGATATTCATGGTGTTTGAGGTACACACAAACATTACGTCCGAGAGGTCGTAATCAACTTCTAAGTAATGATCGTTGAACTGGTGATTTTGCTCCGGATCGAGAACCTCCAAAAGTGCGGAGGCTGGATCGCCGCGGTGATCCATGCCCATTTTGTCGATTTCGTCGAGCAAGAATAATGGGTTGCGCACGCCTGCCTTGGCCATTTTCTGTAGGAGCTTTCCTGGCATGGAACCAATGTAGGTGCGTCGATGGCCTCGAATCTCCGCCTCGTCGCGCACGCCACCTAAGGCCATGCGCACAAACTTCCGATTCGTCGCTCGTGCAATAGATTCTCCAAGGGAGGTCTTACCAACTCCAGGTGGACCGACGAGACATAGGACCGGTCCCTTGACCTTTCGTACGCGCTTTTGCACGGCTAAATACTCAAGGATGCGCTCTTTTACCTCTTCCAAGCCATAGTGATCCGAATCAAGTATGTCTGTCGCTCGGCTGAGATCGTGCTTAACCTTACTGCGCTTGCTCCAAGGGACACTGACCATCCAATCTATGTAGCTGCGTAGTACCGATGCTTCGGCGGACATCGGAGACATCATCTTTAGCTTACTGAGTTCGGCTAGGGCCTTTTCGTGCGCCTCCTGAGGCATCTTAGACTCACTGATACGCTGTTCCAGTTCGTCTGCCTCGTTGGGGGCTTCATCCATTTCGCCAAGTTCTTTCTGGATGGCCTTCATCTGTTCGTTCAGGTAGTACTCGCGCTGGCTCTTCTCCATCTGCTTCTTAACGCGACCGCGAATTCGCTTCTCTACCTGGAAGACGTCAATTTCCGCATCCATCAAGCCCATCAGATACTCTAGCCGAGCCTTGACTGACGATATCTCGAGGATTTTCTGTTTTTGCTCTAGCTCTACGCCCATGTGCGCTGCGATCGTGTCAGCGAGGCGACCTGGCTCGTCGATCCCAGTCAAGGAGGTGAGCACTTCGGCCGGAACCTTTTTACTTAGAGTTACGTATTTCTCAAAGTTTGCTGTTGTGGTCCGAACCAGACCTTCCGACTCATCTTCGCTGGGATCGTCGGCCTCTACCTCACGAACGCCGGCAATAGAAAATTCTTCATCGTCATTAACAAAGTCAACGGCGGCCCGAAAGCTTCCCTCGACTAAGACTTTGATCGTACCGTCAGGCAGCTTTAGTAACTGCAGAATGTTCGATACGGTACCGACCTGGTAGATATCATCTGCGCGCGGGTCATCTTCAGCGGCGTTGCGTTGTGCCACCAGCAGCACCTGCTTGTCGTTGGCCATCGCATGCTCTAAAGCTTCGATGGATCGCTCGCGACCGACGAACAGCGGCAACACCATATGCGGGTAAACGACCACGTCTCGCAGTGGAAGCAGCGGAAGCTCCAGTACTGGGTCAGCCATAGATCTCTCCAAAGTAGGCTCGAAGGGGACCAAGCGTGAGGCTTGGCCGAGGCCTGAGCTTCGCTAGTGGTTGGGGCAGAAATGTCTTTTTCAAGCCTGCCCGCAGCGCTCAAGCGTAGCGAGCAGGATAGCTACTCGTCGGGCGCTGCTACGCGAGCGGGCTCGCTATTCTGATAAACCAGCAGTGGTTCCGAATCTCCGCGAATAACCGACTCGTCAATCACGACCTTCGCGACATCGTCGCGAGACGGGATGTTATACATCGAATCGAGCAGGACAGCCTCTAGGATAGACCGCAAGCCTCGGGCCCCGGTCTTGCGCTCCATCGCCCGCTCGGCGACCGCGTTTAAGCCATCTTCTCGGAAGTCTATTTCCACTCCTTCCATGTCGAACAGTTTTGAATACTGCTTGGTTAAGGAATTGCGTGGCTC
This sequence comes from Pseudomonadota bacterium, assembly GCA_039815155.1. Taxonomy (GTDB): domain Bacteria; phylum Pseudomonadota; class Gammaproteobacteria; order Pseudomonadales; family Halieaceae; genus Congregibacter. Next base: position 5,042 of record JBCBZV010000016.1, on the reverse strand, counting down.
CGTGAGTATCTGGACCAATGCGGGAACGTCGAGTTCCTCCAAAGTGGCAATCACCGGTAGGCGCCCCACGAACTCAGGTATCAACCCATACTGAACCAGGTCTTCGGGCTCTAAGCCAGATAGGACTTCACCAACATTGCGGCTTTCGTCTTTACTGTGGACCTCGGCGCCAAACCCAATTCCGCCCTTCTCGGAACGATCACGGATCACTTTATCTAGCCCAGCAAATGCGCCACCGCAAATGAAGAGAATGTTCGAGGTATCGACTTGCAAAAATTCTTGCTGAGGGTGCTTACGACCGCCCTGCGGTGGCACGGATGCTACCGTACCTTCGATCAGCTTTAAGAGCGCTTGCTGCACACCTTCGCCAGACACATCCCGGGTGATGGAAGGGTTATCAGATTTGCGAGATATCTTATCGATCTCGTCGATGTAGACGATACCTACCTGAGCTTTCTCGACGTCGTAATCGCACTTCTGCAAAAGTTTTTGGATGATGTTTTCAACGTCTTCGCCCACATAGCCCGCTTCCGTCAGCGTTGTCGCGTCGGCGATGGTAAAAGGCACGTCCAGCAGTCGAGCCAGGGTTTCCGCCAACAGGGTCTTCCCCGAACCGGTTGGGCCTACCAGCAAGATGTTGCTTTTACCAAGCTCAACATCGCTGTTTTGAGTGCTGCCATGACGGAGTCGTTTGTAGTGATTGTAGACCGCAACGGAAAGAACCTTCTTAGCTCGTTGCTGACCGATCACGTATTCATCGAGGATGCCCTTGATCTCTTCGGGAACCGGCAGCTTGTTATCGCCGTCTTCATCGCTACTCTCTTGGACTTCCTCACGGATGATGTCGTTGCACAAGTCGACGCATTCGTCGCATATGAAAACAGAGGGACCTGCAATCAACTTACGTACTTCGTGCTGGCTTTTGCCGCAAAATGAGCAGTACAGTAGCTTCCCGCCGTCGTCTGTACCGGTTGAATCTTTGCTCATTAGCTCGTTCCGCCCTCTACCTTATTTCACGCTGTTTTAGGTTGATGTTTTTCGGCGCTCAATGCAAGTCTGATCACCGTGATCTATGGCCCAAAATAAGGCCAAGCTAAGCAGCTGAAACAGTCACATCTCTTGATTTAACAACGTCATCGATGAGCCCGTATTCCTTGCTTTGATCCGCATCCATGAATCGGTCGCGTTCCGTATCGCGCTCGATCACCTCCAAAGGCTGACCGGAATGTTCCGCCATTAGTCGGTTGAGCCGCTCACGGATGATTAAGATCTCGCGGGCTTGAATATCTATATCGGTCGCCTGACCCTGCGCACCGCCGCTCGGCTGGTGGATCATGGTTCGCGCATTGGGAAGACAGAAGCGCTTGCCCTTAGCACCCCCACACAGCAAAAATGCCCCCATTGACGCGGCCTGACCGATGCACATTGTGCTCACGTCAGGCTTGATAAACTGCATTGTGTCGTAGATCGACAGGCCAGCGGTCACCGAACCACCGGGCGAATTGATGTACAGGTGAATGTCTTTGTCGGGATTTTCCGATTCAAGAAAGAGAAGTTGCGCGACGATCAAGTTCGCCATGTGGTCCTCGACCTGGCCGACTACAAAAATGACGCGTTCTTTTAATAGCCGTGAGTAAATGTCGAACGACCGTTCACCGCGAGAAGTTTGCTCCACAACCATCGGGACTAATCCAAGACCGCGTGGCTCCAAACTTCCTTTTGTCCAACTCGTCATAACATCCTCATCTGATCATTCAACTGAATTTAGGGGCGAGCATTCGGTAGAGCATTGGCTCGCGGATTGGTTCGCGCATTGGCTCGCACATTGGGCCGCGCATTGGTTAGCAAGGCGCTGAATTCGCGCTCGTCACTAGTACCACCTAGCGGTTGCAATCTAAGCCCGCTTCGGAGCGATCCTTCTGAAACCTACTCCAGCAACCGGCCAGCGGATCACTCAACGTGTACCTTGCGGACCCTCTACTGTGCGTACGCCTTCAGGCAAGTCGCGCAAGACAAAAACAGCGACGCGCTGCTACCGCCAAATTCGGAGCTTAACAAGGTTCAACTGCGCTCATCAGCGGGCGATTCCGAGCTAGCTCTCGGCATGCGCCGTATTGTAACCGCGATTGAGCACAACCGCTGGTGTCCGCCACATGCTGACCTATGTGTAGGAGATATGGTCATTCGGAGTTGGAAAAACAAGTGTCCAGGTAACATGAATCTCGCTACGGAGATAAACGCCCCGCTCCGAAGGCGCAAGGCTGGATCACAGAAGCGAATTCAACGCTGATTACAGCATTGAGTAGCCGGTATGTGGCCTGTATCTGGTCTGTATCTGACCGATAGGTGGCCTGAATCCGGATGGTATTAAGCCGCAGCCTGTTGACCTAGAGCGATTGCTTCCTGATAGGTGCAATCGCTGTCAGATACATTTGCACCGTCCAGGAGCTTGTCGACGATCGCATCTTCTATGACCTTCGACTCCACACTCGCGAGCTGTTCATTATTTTCGTAGTACCAGCTCACTACTTCCTCTGGATCTTGATACGTAGACGCTAGCTCTTCTACCGCAGAACGAACAGCATCGGCATCAGCCTTTAGCTCGAAGTGCTGGATCAGCTCGGAGAGAATCAATCCAAGTTTTACACGCCGTGATGCTTTGTCGGCGAACATATCGTCCGGAAGCAGCGATTTCAGATCCAGGTCCTGCGACCCTGCGCCGCCAAACTGTTGGAACATCTGGTTTCTCAGCGCGTCGGTTTCCTGGCTGATCAATGCCGCAGGTACGTCGAGATCTTCGTAAGCGTCAATCAATGCGTCCATCACCTGCTGCTTGACGCGCGCTGTTACGGCCCCTCGAAGCTCCCGTTCCATGTTTTGTCGCACTTCACTGCGAAATTCATCTTCGTCGCTGCCCTCAACGCCATAGGCACTGAACAGTTCCGGACCCATCGGGGCGAGCTCAAGGGCCTCGACCTTATGCAAGACGACCTTGAACTCTACTGCGGCCCCTTGCAACGATTCTTCGTGATAATCCGTCGGGAATGAAAGCTCCAGGACCTTATCTTCACCGACACCCATACCTACAATTCCGTCTTCAAAGCCAGGAATCATACGACCGGAGCCAAGCTCTAGCGAACTGCCTTCCGCGCTCCCACCCTCGAAGGGTTCTCCGTCGCGAGTGCCTGCGTAGTCGAGGGTCACACGATCACCATCTTCGGCAGTACGGTCTAGCTCCTTCCATTCGCCCCGCTGCTTTCGGAACACTTCTATGATGTTATCAACATCCTCATCGGTAACCTCTGCCGTGGGACGCTCAACGTCGAACGCGTCGAGTTCTACAACTTCAACCTCTGGAAACACTTCGAAGGTGGCGATGTATTCAAGATCCTTGCCCGCATCAATGCTGCGAGCCTCTATTTGAGGCTGACCGGCGGGCTTCAGATTCTCCTGGACAACTGCCTCCTGAAAGGTGCGCGACATAACTTCACCCAACACCTCTTGGCGCACTCCCGTACCAAAGCGCTGGCGCATCACCTTCAGCGGTACTTTACCTGGGCGAAAACCCGGAAGTCGCACGTTCTTTACTGCCTGCTGCAGCCTTGCATCGACCTCGCTATCTACCCGATCAGCCGGAACACCGACCGTGAGCTTGCGCTCTAGCTTGGAAGTTGTTTCCACAGAAACTTGCATATCGTTTTACCCAGTATTGCGAGCGGCTAGCGGACAGTTCACGCTGAATGTTAAAGAACACAACATGGTGCGGAAGGAGAGACTCGAACTCTCACGCCATAAGGCACTGGAACCTAAATCCAGCGCGTCTACCAATTCCGCCACTCCCGCGAAACCTGTTGTGTTAGCCAGTTCGAGAGCGGGTAGCCTAGCCCCAAAATTTTACCCAAGCCAATGAAAATAAAGGGGTTTTATGGCGTGAAGGTAAGGGGTAGCCCGCTCCGAAGGGGCGCGATTTTGCCATAGGCTAGTGCGAGCGGCAACACGTCTTTTAATCCGTTAAACAATTCGGGTCGAATGCGTACTTTCCAGCTAGCCAATCACGCAGTTCTGTCGCCGCCATCCCCCCATTAGCGCTGAGTTCTTCCAACTGAATACGGTAGGTTGGCTCCAATTCTGACAAGCTAATCTCATCAAGCGGGATCAGTTTAGATAAGAGACGCGGAGTGAGGCCTGCCTCCTCCAAGATACGGGGCAACTCCGATGCACTTCGAGGCTCCGGCGTGTAACACTCAGGGAGTGACAATAGTGCCGGTAGCGAAAGAGCCCCTTGATTCATAGCGTTACACCAATGACTCCCGATCTTCGATGCCAGCTCAGATCCGTCACGCGCTAATGGCTTAAGATACAAATGCTCAGATCTAGCTTGGCTGTCGTTCACAGGATAGTTATCCCAGAGCGCTAAACGCGTCCCAAATGCAGCGACACTTTGCAAATCGTCCGCGTCAATATGGCTACTGCACACTTGAGGGCCAGTCCAAAATACGCTCACATGCTCAGGGAGGGCCTGGGCCAACTCTTCCAAGTAGTCCTCTGGTCTCACACCGAATAAGCGATCCAGGACCGGATCGTCGCTGTAGTAGGTGGGACAAACAGCTAACTGCCACTTGGGAAACCAGCGGCACACGTCCCAGACAATCTCTAATTGACGACGTGCTAGGGACTCAGCTCGACCGGACATATCGTCAAACAGTATCGCAAGCGCAGCACAACCGGTCGCTTCGAGTTGGAGGAGTTTTTGCTTCAGAGATTCACGCGTAGGCGAGTCGTAATTGGAATAGGCCTCGAACGGGGAAAGACCAAGATGAAGGCACAGACCCGCGGTCGCCGCTGTCTCGTGCATGATTTGCAAGCGCTTGCTATCGGCCGCTTGAAGGGGGCGTCGCCATTCCTTACGTAAAAAGGAAGCGGCTTTTGGCGCATACATAAACTGAGTGAAAGCGCCGCGGGCTAGCCATTCGAACATCCGCTTTCGAGTCATATCAGGCCACTGCTGGCCATAAAAACCTTCTATTACGCCAAAAGATGGG
>JBCBZV010000010.1:0-57319 GCA_039815155.1 Pseudomonadota bacterium | reverse complement strand
ACCGATGGACTGGGCGTGACTCTGGCCCTTGCCAGTACTTTTCTCTGGGCCGCTTTCTGGCTTCTCAACGCTCGGAGTCAACATCCGCCGGCGCACGCGCTCATGGGCTACTTTGTTTGCGCCTTACCACTGCTGGCGGCACTGATCTTGTGGGAGTCGAAACCTTGGCCTGCCCCCGGCGTAGCGCTGATCGCCGGTGCTTACGTGGGACTCTTTGAAATGGGTTTCACCTGGCTGCTTTGGTCACGGGCCCTGCGCGAGGCAAGCAACGTATCGCGAGTGGGAAATCTCATTTTTCTCGCGCCGCTTCTGTCCCTATTCCTGATTGCGACGATCTTGGATGAGGCGATCCATCCAGCAACCATTCTTGGCTTTGCCTTGATCCTCCCAGGAATCTTTTTGCAGAACCGCAGCGTGAAAAATTAAGCCTTGGCCTACTAGCCTGCGCTGGGTCGATAAGCGGGTTTCGCGAAGGCGAGCTGAACCGTACCAATGATGCGTTCACGGAATCCGCCCTCGCAGTAGCACAGATAGAACTCCCACATGCGGATAAAGCGGTCGTCAAAGCCCAATTGGCGAACCTCCTCAAGCTTGTCTTCAAAACGCTCTCGCCAAGCAGCTAAAGTGTTAGCGTAGTCATTCGTGATGTCTCTGAGATGGACCATCTGCAAATCGGTATCTTTTGCGATGTGTTTGGAGATCACTTCCAGGGATGGGAGACAGCCTCCCGGGAAGATGTAGCGTTTTATGTAGTCCACAGATTTTCTTGCCTGCTCATACCTCGAGTCAGTGATCGTGATCGCCTGAATCACCATCTTTCCATTGGGCTTGAGCAGTTTGCTGCAACAGGAAAAGTAGCTGCTGTAAAAATCGTGACCTACTGCTTCGATCATCTCGACAGACACCAACTTATCGTATTGGCCTTTGAGCGCTCGGTAGTCTTCGCAAAGAAGGGTAATTTTGTCGTCAAGACCCAGCTCCTTGACCCGCTTTCTCGCGTATTCGTACTGTTCCTTAGAGATAGTGGTGGTGGTGACGCGACATCCATAGTTCGCGGCAGCGTGGATCGCCATACCACCCCAGCCGGTGCCAATTTCAATCAGATGATCGCCTGCTTTGAGCTCCAACTGACGGCATAACTCGTCTAACTTCTCAACAGCGGCTTCTTCCAGTGTTGCTTTCGGATGTGCGTAAACCGCCGACGAGTACATCATTGTGGGATCGAGAAACAGCTGGAAGAAGTCGTTCCCCAAATCATAGTGGGCAGAGATGTTGCGCTTCGAGCCTTCGTGAGTATTTCGATTGAGCGCATGAGCGAAGCGCAAAGCCAGCCTTGTGTACCAGTGCTGACTGGCCTGCATCGACTGCATACTTGCCATATTGGCGCTAAAGAGCCGGGTGACTTCCGTTAGATTCGGAGACGACCAATCGCCATCGATGTAAGCTTCTCCAGAAGCAATAGTGCCGCCGGTCAAAACTTTGCCGAACGCAGCTCGGTTATGCACAGTGATTTCTGCATGCGGTGCGCTTTCCTCGTCACTCGATCCAAAATGATGAGTCTCGCCGCCATCGTGAATGGTGAGACTGCCCACGCTGATTCGCGAGAGAACGCGAAGCATGAATCGCCGGGCAAGGTCGCCCTGCGACCCCATGTTGCCCAGTTGGGGTAAAAGAGGGATTCGACTGACGCTGACGTCGCTCATGGTTGTGCTCCCGATTGCAGCGTGCCCTTCGGATGTGAATGATAGGGCACGCGTTTGAGAAAGAGTTTTAGCGCCTGCCAGTAGATGGCGAGCGCAACTTTTGCGGTCATCAATGGGAAGCGCCACAGGACGCCGTTCAAAGATGCCTGGCTAACCGGTTCAGCCTTAAGTGCCAAGGTCGCGTCGAATTCACGACCGCGATCTGAGTGGTTCTCAAGGTGTATGGCTAGCTTTTCCCCCGGGACATTACTGCGCCACATGTACCGCATATCCATTGGATTGAACGGTGACACGTGGAAGATCTTTTCAAATTCCTGTTCCAGAAAACGCTCGCCCTGCTCTGCGGTAAGCACATAGCAGTGACGCTCGTTCCAGGGAGTATTGGTCACCTCGGCGACCAGATACTCCAGCTGGCTCTCGTCTTCGTTATAACAGTAGTAGCAGGCGAGCGGATTCATCTGCAGTCCAAAGTAACGAAGGTTTGCCAACAGGTAGATTGGGCCGGCATGCACCGCACCCGTTTGCTCGGCTATTCGCGCACGGACCTCATGCTCAATGCTGTTGGCAGGATCTCCAATGAAGTCCTCTCTTCGAAACTGAGCTGGCGCAAAGCGGGAGCGAGACCACCAGCGACTTAGTGCGAGTACCCGGTCTATCTCATCAAGCCTCAAATAGGGCATGAAGACCCGGTAACTAAAAGCGTGGGCGCGAGGAAGGTGTCGACGATGTCGAAGTAGGCCTGTGTAGAGCCGTGATTTCATGCTGGTCTTAGCTTTCTTACTGTTCTCTTGCAATAACGGGGCAAGTACATGTTATGGTCAATGTTTAGGCTGCCTTAGCGTCTGTTTTCAGTATCAATTCAGGAAGACACCGATTCTACGCGGCCTGACGCTGCTGTTCTGAAAGTGCGTTAGCGACTCTAAGCGCACTCACCACACCGTCTTCATGGAATCCGTTCTGCCAGTAAGCACCACAGTACCAGGTGTTGTCGACCCCATTTATATCTGCCCAGCGAGCCTGTGCGGCCATACCCTGCAGGGAAAACACCGGATGATCGTAGTTGAAACGGCCTAGGATTCGATGGGGGTTGATTGACGCGGTGTCATTCAAGGTAACGCAAAAAGTCTCCGGCGCCGTTATTCCTTGAAGAATATTCATGTTGTAGGTCAGCACCGCGCGTTCGTTTGATACGCCAAGCCGATAATTCCAACTAGACCAGGTCTTTCGGTTTTCTGGCAGCAAGCGCGTGTCCGTATGCAGTACTACATCATTGCTTTGATAGGGTAGCGAGCCAAGCACTTCCTTCTCAGCAGTCGATGGCTTTTCTAGCAGCGTAAGCGCTTGGTCCGAGTGAGTGGCTATTACAACTTGGTCGAATCGCTGTTCTTGGTCACCGTGGCAAAGAGTAACCCCCGCAGCATCGCGGCGTATCTTTTCTATCGGTGTGTCCAGATGAATACGGTCCTCGAAACGTCGGCATAGCGGTCGTAGATACTCGCGTGAGCCCCCTTCAATGACTCGCCACTGGGGTCTGTTTTTTACCGACAGCAGTCCGTGATTTTTAAAGAAGCGGATAAAGAACTGAACGGGAAACTCCATCATGCTGCTGCAGTCGGAGGACCAGATCGCCGATCCCATTGCAATCAGATACTCCCGCTTAAAGCCATCGCTGTAGCCGTTGCGATCGAGATAATCCCCCAGAGTTTCCTCAGGAGCCAAGGCGCCAGACTCTAAATCGATGATGCTCTCTTTATTGAAGCGCAGAATATCTTTGACCATGCGCAAAAAGCGTGGCGACAACAGATTCTTGCGCTGAGCAAACAACGCGTCGAGATTTGTGCCAGCGTATTCGAGTCCTGAATCCTCATCGCGCATGCTGAAACCCATGGTCGTGGGTTTGCTACTAATCCCGAGTTCGTCCATGAGAGCGATGAAGTTGGGGTACGTCCAATCGTTGAAAACGATAAACCCGGTATCTATCGCAAAGCTGCGAGTGCCGAGTCTGACATCCATTGTCGCCGTGTGGCCGCCGAGCCTTTTGCCCGCTTCGAACACGGAAACTCGGTGCTTCAGACTTAGATAGTGAGCACACGCTAACCCCGAGATGCCTGATCCTATAACCGCAATGTGCACCTGAGGCCAACTCCTTAACTTCTTTTAGTCTCTTGGACTAATACCCGCACTAAATGTGGACTACACTAGAGCGGTCGACAAAATCGATTGGTACTTGCGAACACCCTGTTGTGTTCGCATTGTGTTGAAAAATTACGTGGTCGCACCGACGCTGGATCAGCTGTAGAAATCCACAAAGCGTTTGCGACTATTGATCTGAACCCGCGGCGAAACGCGTACCAACGTCGCAAGATTGGGGGAACAGAACGTGGAAGACACGCAACGCGGTTCGAGGGGACGTAATAGCGACTCCTGGGATGCGCCAAGCGGGCGTCGCACAGACGAGTGGAGCGAATGTCTGGTTTTGATTGCTGAGAGGCAAGATCGGGCTGCGTACACACGACTGTTCAGACACTTTGCCCCGCTTATAAAGGCGTTTGCGCTTTCTGGCTCGGCCCTTTCGGCGACCCACGCCGACGAGTTGGTTCAGGAAGTTATGTTAAAAATTTGGCAAAAGGCTGGAGCGTTTAATCCAGAAAAGGCGGCCGCGAGTACTTGGGTGTACACAATTGCCCGTAACTGTCGAACAGACATGTTTCGGCGCTTGCAAAAGTTCGATACGCCGCTGGCGGCGGAGGACTTTAGTCAGGAGCAAGAAGACGAAGAACCGTTTACGCAACTGCAAACCCGTCGCAGTGCTGAACGAATACGAGAAATGATGGGTAATCTGCCAGCGGATCAAACGCAAATCCTGGCAAAAGTGTATATGGAAGGAAAGTCGCACGCAGAGGCGGCAGCAGAATTGGATCTACCACTGGGCACGGTCAAATCTCGAGTGCGCTTAGCGGTACAAAAGCTTCAAGTTCAATTTGAACGGAACGCCCAGCTGGGCGCCTGAGTCTTCGGCAAACAACACCGTACGGCTCGGGATAGGGATAAAAGATAAGGATTTCAGGGTAATGATTAAGTATCACCCGGACCTCGACTTACTGACGGAATATGTTGCGGGCAGCCTATCGCTAGCGCAGTCCGCCTGTGTTTCAGCGCATTTAAACTACTGCGATAGTTGCAGCCAAACCGTGCAGCAGCTGCAGGCCGTGGGCGCGGCTATGTTCGAATCACTCGACCCCGAGCCTGTTGGAGACGCGCTCCTGAATCGCGTTTTAGCGCGCCTTGATGAGGAAGCGCCGCTCAGCTACGAAACACCCCGGCGAGATTCGCAGGATGCAACGCCCGCCCTGCTACGTCGGTTAATGGAAGGAGATTTTTCAGATCTTGCATGGAAGAAAATCACCGATACGCTGCGCACCACGCAAATAAAAACCGGTGATCCCAACTACGAGTTCTCTCTGCTTCACATCAAGGCTGGGGGGGAGATCCCTGCCCACGATCATCACGGATCGGAAATGACCTTGGTGCTGCAGGGCGGTTTCACCGATGGCCACGGCGACTACCACGCTGGGGACTTCGTCTATAAGACCACTGAGGATGTTCATACGCCGCGCGCTTTCGACGACGAAGATTGCATTTGTCTCGCCGTTCTCGACGCGCCGCTTAAATTCACCGGATGGAAGTACCGGTGGATGAATCCTTTCCTACGCTTGCAGGCCGGTTAAAACAGGACGCTAACAGGGTTCGACCGCAGGCTTACTGCGGTCGGCTTTCACGTGCTAGCGCTTTGGTCTCGCAAGCTATTCCTCGTAAAGCGACGTTCTAAGTTCGTCGATGCTGTGCTAAATTCGGCGCCCCCTCGCTGGAGGTTGCCGTGGAATTTTTCCGCGCACGCGGTAAAGCATTGAAATAACAGGATATTCAGGGTACTCATAGATGCTACTAGTCGTCCCCAAGGAGTTGTACCCCGGAGAAAATCGCGTAGCGATGACACCGGATACAGCAAAAAAACTCGTCCGATTGGGCGCCAACATTCACATTGAATCCGGTATGGGCGAGGGCAGCGGTTTTGCCGATGACGCTTACACCGAGGTAGGCGCTGAGATCGCTACCGATCGCAACGCCATGCTTGCGGCGGCGGATATGATTCTTCGTTTACGCAAGCCCGATATCGATGAGGTCAGCATTATGAAAGCTGGCTGCATTCACATCAGCTATCTGGATCCTTTCAACGAGCACGATCTCGTCAAAGCGTTCGCCGAGCAAAGTATCACGGCGATCAGTATGGAAATGATTCCTCGATCCACGCGTAGCCAAAAGATGGATGCGCTTAGCTCCCAGGCTAACCTTGCTGGTTACATCATGGTGATGTTGGCTGCGACCAGACTCCCTCGAATTTTCCCGATGATGATGACCCCGGCGGGGACGCTCAAGCCCGCAAAAGTGTTCATCATTGGCGCTGGCGTGGCGGGTCTCCAAGCGATTGCTACAGCAAAACGTCTCGGCGCAAAAGTCACGGCCTTCGACACCAGACCGGTTGTTGCAGAACAAGTGCAATCGCTTGGCGCTACTTTTCTAGAGATAGATCTGGGTGACACCGGGCAAACGGCCGATGGTTACGCAAAGGAGTTAACACCGGAACAGATCCAAATGCAGCAGGACGCGCAGGCGGCTGTGATTGCCGAATCGGATGTTGTGATTACCACGGCTCAAGTGTTCGGACGCAAACCACCGGTGATTGTGCCACGCAGCATGGTTGAAGGTATGCAGCCTGGTGCTGTGGTCGTGGATATGGCCGCCGAAACCGGCGGCAATGTGGAGGGGTCTGTTCCCAACGAAGTCGTCGATATCAACGGCGTTACCGTGGTCGGTTTGGGCAATCTCCCGAACTATGTCGCTCGTGATGCGTCAGTGATGTACGCCAACAACCTATTCAATCTCGTCGAAGACACGTGGGATGAGGAGGCGAAAGCCTTCATCTTGGATTTAGAAAACGACATCCATCCCGGCTGTGTGATCACCCATGGAGGGGCCGTTGTGAACGAGACCATCAAAAATATCCAAGGGGGAGGCAACTGATCATGGATGCTATTTTTCTGACATTTATTCTGATGTTGTCGATCTTTCTCGGCTTCGAACTCATCAACAAAGTACCCGCTACTTTGCATACACCTCTGATGTCTGGCGCAAACGCTATATCGGGCATCACCGTAGTGGGTGCTATCGCGCTAGCGGGAACCGGTAAGCAAGACCTCGCCAATTGGCTCGGCGCCGGGGCGGTCGCACTAGCATCGATCAACGTGGTTGGTGGATACATGGTGACCGATCGTATGCTCGCTATGTTCAAGAAGAAGGAGGGCTAATTGTGAGTAATGGAGCACTCCTAATTCAGCTCGCTTATGTGGTATCTGCGGCTCTATTTATCTTCGGGCTGAAGCTGCTCGGTTCCGCCGCGACCGCTCGTCGCGGGAACACGCTCTCATCGCTAGGTATGTTGCTGGCGATTGTGGCAGCCCTCCTGGATCAGGGAATCGTCGAGTATCAGTGGATCATCGCCGGCTTTATCGTCGGTGGCGCAATAGGCGCGGCGGCCGCGCGTATGGTGCAGATGACGTCTATGCCCGAGATGGTGGCCCTGTTCAACGGTTTTGGCGGTATGGCCAGCTTACTTGTCGGTGCAGCTGCTTTGGGCGGCGCTTCCGGGACCTTCACCCTGGTCACGATCGTACTGTCGATTCTCATTGGAGGCGTGACTTTCACAGGCTCTATCGTCGCTTGGGGTAAGTTGAGCGAAACCTTCGGCTCTGGTGCGGTGCAGTTTGGCGGTCAGCAAGTCGTTAACAGCCTGATTGTGCTGGCTGTTTTAGCAAGCGGCGTTATGTTCTGCCTGCAGCCGGACAATCCCCAGTGGCTAATGCTGATGATTGGCCTGTCGTTACTCTTCGGAGTAATGGCTGTTATTCCCATCGGTGGCGCAGACATGCCAGTGGTAATCTCGCTGCTGAACTCCTACTCGGGCTTGGCGGCTTGTGCTGCGGGCTTTGCGGTGAACAACAATATTCTGATTGTTGCCGGGTCTTTGGTTGGTGCCTCGGGCATCATCCTCACACAAATCATGTGTAAGGCGATGAACCGCTCCCTGTCCCACGTACTGTTCAGCGGCTTTGCGAGTGTCAGCAGTGAGGAGACCGTTGTTGAGGGAGAGATCAAGCCCATTTCGGTCGAAGATGCCTACTATGTGCTAGAGGCAGCTTCGAACGTTGCCATTATTCCTGGCTACGGTATGGCGGTTGCACAAGCGCAGCACGTAGTGAAGGAACTTACTGAGCTCCTTGAGAAGAACGGTGCGGAAGTGAATTTCGGCATCCATCCGGTTGCAGGAAGAATGCCCGGCCATATGAACGTGCTCCTCGCAGAAGCCGATGTGCCCTACGACCAGCTGCTCGAGATGGACGATATCAATCCTCGAATGGAAACGGTTGATGTGGCGATTGTGATCGGTGCAAACGACGTCGTGAACCCGGCTGCTCGTGAGGTGGAGTCCTCTCCCATTTACGGAATGCCGGTGATCAATGTCGATATGGCGCGCACGGTCTTCGTATTGAAGCGCTCAATGGCTTCGGGCTTTGCCGGTATCGAGAACCCTCTCTTCTACAAAGACAATACTCGTATGCTGTTCGGCGACGCGAAGGAATCTATCGGCGGTTTAGTGAGGGAGCTGGGCAACAGCTAGTGAACACTTGCTGATCCGATCTCGTAAAGGCCTCCTTCTGCGGAGGCCTTTTTTTTGGGGGCGAGCCGCAATACAACTAGAATAGGTGTAACAGCAGCTGAATGATTTGCTGCGGCGCCTCGCCACCGAGTACTCTTTATAAACGACCGTAGCGTGTAACTTCGATGAGCCCACAACGAAAAAGCAGCGCAAGTGAACCTCGCACCGAACACACGGACGCGGCCGATTTGCACTCTTTTATCGAGCAACATCAAAAAGACGTGATCGAAGCCGCAGCGTTGGCGAGTTTGCGCCAGGCTCATCGCCACATCGCTTCAGTCCTTGCGCTTTTGTCAGATAAATTGAACGCGATAGACCGCAGCGCGCTTGTGAATACGCGCGCCTTGCACGAAATCGTAGATTACATGGTGACCTGGCCAGACAGCGCTCACCGTAGTCGAGAAATCCTAATCTATGATTACGCGGCTGAGCAAAACGCTTCCGTCAAAAAGCTCGTTGAGCAGATAGAAGTTGTTCATGATCGGCTGGGTAAGAAGGGCAAGGCACTACAGCGTAATGTGGAAGAGTGGCGTCGCGGTGACATTGGCGGTGAGGTCGTCATCAACACGGGTCGAGATTATGTGCGCGAGGCTTATGGGTCTATGGCGCATAAGGAACGAGAACTCTTTCCCGCCATAGATGCCGCCCTGTCCCGTGAAGATTGGCGAGAGCTCGCGGCCGACGGCTTACTCCAGCCCCTGCGCGACCCCGTATTCGGAAGGCGAGTGAGTCGTGAGTTTCGAACCATGGCGCGAAAATTACGCCGGAGTTTACGCCGCGGTGTAGAACATCGCGCAGTTGCTGAGTGGGTTGGGATGGAATCCTTGTTCGAGGCTTATGAGGTGCTTTCGATGGCTGCGCAAAGCGGTCGCAGCGTCACGCGGGATCAGTTTCTGACCGGCCTTCGAGAGAGCAGCTACATAGTATTAGACGCGCCTCTCAAAGCGCCCCTACTGTGCGCCGCCAACAACGCACGCATCACGCTGGAATGGTTCGAAGAGATCCAAGAAATCTACCGTGACGCTGCGGTGGATTTGGTACGAGTGAATCGCGAGCGTCAGGATCGACTGCGTCTGTTAAAGCGCGCGAGCCGTCCCGGCTAACTCGCCAGACAAACCCTCAGCTACGCTTTCCTGCTCAACTCCTGTTCTAAACTGAAGCTCCGCCAGGCGCGCGTAGAGCACGCTTTGCTCAAGTAGATCTCGATGGGAGCCTACGGCTACGAGCTCGCCTCGATTCAGAACGGCAATACTATCGGCATCGCGAATCGTCGCTAGCCGGTGGGCAATGATCACCGTCGTCCGTTCGCGCATAACCTCGCCAATAGCCTGTTGGACCTGATACTCGCTCTCCGCGTCCAGAGCGCTGGTTGCCTCATCTAGCAGCAAGATCTTCGGGTCCATCAGCATGGCTCGCGCCAAGGCGATTCGCTGTCTCTGCCCACCCGAAAGGCGAACACCGCCTTCGCCCAGATAGGTGTCATAGGCTTCGGGCAACGATGCAATAAACTCAGCGGCGTGCGCCCGTTCCGCCGCGGTTTCAATGTCTCGCTGCGTTGCTCCTGGATTGCCGTAGGCTATGTTGTAACGCACGTTGGCACTGAATAAGGATGGCATCTGTGGCACGACCGCCAACTGGGATCGGAGTTGGGCAAGGGGCATAGTACGGATGTCGCGGCCACCAAGCAGTAGCTGACCAGACTGTGGGTCATAGAAGCGTTGGAGCAATTCAAACAGCGTGGTCTTGCCCGCGCCGGAGGGGCCGACTAAGGCCAAGCTTTGCCCGGGATAGATATGCAAGTCCAAATTATTCAGCGCCGGCAGGCTAGGTCGCGAGGGGTAAGCAAAGGTTACCTTTCGCAGTTCCATCACCGGGTTTTCCGGCAGCGCGACTGTCTCAGGGGGGTCGTCGAGAGCGGAGGATTGGTGCACCAACTCTAGGAGCCGTTCCATAGCCCCAGCGGCTCGCTGCAGATCACCCCACACTTCCGCGATGACCGCAAAGCCGTTACCCACCATAAACGCATAAAACATGAAGGCGCCAAGCTCACCCGCACTCATTCGACCTGCTAGCACATCCTGACCGCCGGTGTAGAGCATAGCCATGGTGCCGAAACTGAGGATGACGATGGCACCGGCGATGAGCAGCGCCCGCTGTCTAATACGCGACCGAGAAACTAAGAAGGCTGTCTCCACCTCCTGCTGGAACGCACCGGTTTCCGTGCTCTCCTTATTGAAGCCTTGCACCGTGCGGATGTTCTGAATGATCTCACCGGCATAGGAACCAACACTTGCCACCGTATCCTGACTTTTGCTGCTGAGATTCCGCACGCGCTTTCCTAGGAACAGCATCGGTAAAGTCACCAGCGGGACCGTCGCTATGATGATCAAGGACAACTTCATATTCGTGATCAGCATCATCACGATTGCGCCCACCAGCGTTAGCGAACTTCGCAAGGCCATACTGACAGAGGAACCGATGATGGTTTGCAGTACGGTTGTGTCCGCTGTGAGGCGGGACATGATCTCGCCGGAGCGATTCTCTTCAAAGTATCCGGGATGGAGACGTACGATGTTTTCAAAGACCGCAAAGCGCAGATCCGCGCTAACGCGCTCACCCAACCAGGAAACTAGATAAAAACGAATAAAGGTTCCTACGGCAATCACCGCCATGATTACCATGACAACTTGCAGAGAGTCGTTCAACGCATCGGGTCGGTTGCCGCCAAAGCCGTCATCAATCAGCAGTTCTAAACCCCGGCCTAGCGCAAGCGTCGCAGCGGCCGTCGTAATCAGCGCGATCATTGCAGCGAGCATCCGCGAGCGGTAAGGCGTGAGCAAGGCTACGAGCGAACGCAGGGGGGAGTCGGGGCTTACTTTTGTCTTATCCACAGTTAGCGAGTCACTCGCTCCCCGCCTGTTGAGCCTTTCTTTTAAGCGTGAGCTTGCCGGCTATAACACCCGCTTCAAACAGCAGCCACATCGGGATCGCCAGCAGTGACTGAGAAATAACGTCCGGGGGCGTTAGCAACATGCCAAATACGAAACACCCAACGATGATGTAAGGGCGCTTTGCCGCCAGGTTTTCGGGCGTTGTCAGCCCCGCCCAAATTGCGAGCAGCGCCGCAATCGGTATTTCGAAGGCCACTCCGAAAGCGAAAAACAGCTTTAATACAAAATCGAGGTAGCGATTGATGTCCGTCATGATCGCGATGTCTTCCGGCCCCACACTGGTAAAAAACGCGAAGATGAGCGGAAAGACCACAAAGTAAGCGAACGCGGCTCCGAGGTAGAACAAGGCGACGGAAGAGGCAAGGAGCGGAATCGCGAATTTTTTCTCGTGGCGATACATACCTGGCGCTACAAACGACCACACCTGATACAGAACGTAGGGCATGGCGACAAACAAAGCGGTAAAGATCGTGAGTTTGAACGGCGTAAGAAAAGGTGAGGCGACCTCCGTCGCGATCATACTTGCATTTTCTGGGAGCAAATCTCTGAGGGGTGCCGACACGAAAGTGTAAATTTCGTTGGCGAAGGGGAATAGCCCAATGAAAATAACCAGGACCGCAAGCAAGGCGCGCAGCAGCCGGTCCCTGAGTTCCGTCAGATGAGCTACCAGCGGCAGTGCTTCATCGACGTCGGAGTCAGTCACTAGGGTCGCCAGACTTAGCAGCGCTGCTTCGCTCAACCAAAGGATCTACCGTTTGTGTGGGAGCGGGCGAACTGCTAATCACTTCCTCTGGGTCCGCGCCGGTAGCGTGAGACTTCGTAGCGGACGAGTCCATCTCGAAAGAATCCGTCACCGTATTGGCCGACGTCGTCTCGGCGTCGTCCTTGGTCTCGTCTTTATGCTTGCTCTCGTCCGTATGTAAGTCGAAGCCATCCTTGAGCGTGTTCTCGGCGTCGCGCGTTACCGAGCGAAGATCCTCTGCGAAAGATTGGGTTTCCTCTCGTATCGCGCTACCGCTATCTCGCAGCTCCTTGAGTTCCTGCATGACCGCATCATTGTGCAACTCCTGCTGCACCTCTTGCTTGATCTGGTTGAATCCGCGACGGAACCGGTTCAGCCAGGCGCTGGCCGTTCTTATAGCGCCTGGAAGGCGCTCCGGACCAATGACCAATAAGGCGACGACGCCAATAATAACGAGCTCGGCAAAGCCAATATCAAACATGGCTAATGATCTTTGTTTCTAGTGGACAAGATGATCGATCTAAGATGCTAGCAGTGGAGCTTTGCAGCCTCCGTAGCCTCGCTGATACTAGCGTTCCGCGTCTTTGCCATCGGCGTCGTCATTTGCGTCGTCGCCGTCTGCGCTCGGGCTTTTGTCCGCACCACCTTCATCTTGCATGCTCTTGCGAAAACCTCGCACTGCTCCGCCAAGGTCTGAACCGAGACTACGTAGCCTCTTGGTTCCGAACAGCAGCACAACAATCGCTAGAACGATTAACAACTGCCAAATACTGATTCCGCCTATACCCATAGCGGTCAACTCCTTTCTATAAATTTTCTGCGGCTGGCTTTCAGCAACAGCCGTGACTGAACATGCCAACCATCGTGAGCAAGCTTCATGATTTGTCCGAACGAGCCGCTTTTTCCTCGTGGCCGGAGGTGCCAAAGCGCTGATCTAGCTGCATTAAGATATCAGAAGAGTTCAGACCTTGATGCGCTAGAAGCACCAAAGTGTGAAACCAGAGGTCGCTAATTTCGGCCACTAAATTCTTGTTTGCTTGCGCAGAGCCACTCGCCGCGTTTGTGGCAGATTTTGATAGAGGAGCCGAGCTCGACGACGAAGCTAGAGGGGATGATTGTTTGGACTCGTTTGCTGCGGCTGCTTCCTTCGCTGCGATGATGACTTCAATGGCTTCCTCGCCAACCTTTTCGAGTATTTTATTGAGTCCCTTCGCATACAAACTCGCCACGTATGACGAATTAGCGTCCGCACTCAGCCGTGCCTGCAAAACTTCGTCCAAGCGTTGCAGGACTGCCGACGAATTATCGTCGATGTTTTTCACACTACTCGCCATAAATCTCTGCGGGATCCTTTAGCACGGGAATTTGTATTTCCCATTGCGCGTTTTTCAAGCTGCGGTAAAAACAGTGCTCTCGACCGGTGTGACAAGCAATTCCACCTCGTTGCTCGACGATAAGTAATATCGTGTCCCCGTCGCAGTCGATCTGAATTTCGTGGACAACTTGCTGATTACCAGACTGTTCTCCCTTCTTCCACAGACTTCGCCGGGATCGAGACCAGTAGACTGCAAAGCCCTCTTCTGCGGTCATCCGTAGCGACTCCGGTGACATCCACGCCATCATCAGCACCTTCCCGCTGCGCACGTCTTGCGCGATCGCAGGAGCGAGTCCTTGGTCATTCCAAGCTACTTCTGCAAGAAACTCTGTGCTGTTCATGACACTATCTCTAAACCCATGAGCCCATTATCGCATGTCGGACCCCAGGCGCTTGCTCGCAGCGTTAGCGTCGTGAGGTCTTACCGACCCTGTCTCAGCGACCTCAGCTTTCTCGCCCGGCTAGCTCGCCTGCGTTGGCCAGGCCAGGCCCGCTGCCACCGCCAGAAGAAGCCAACTAACAGCGGGTGCTTGATCGAGCAAATTGCGAACAGAAGGCAGTGCCGCACCAGCAGCCACTACACAGACCATGGCAGCCAGGTATCGCCTTCGCGCCCGTGCGTTTCTTTGCTCGTTTGCGCGCCGTTCTTCAAGCAGCACTTGTTGAGCTTGGACTTGCCGGTCTCGTTGTCCCTGCAGGCTTTCGATCAGGACTTCGGGAAGCTGAGGTAGTTGCTCCAACCAGTTTGGCGCATTTTCCTGCAAGCGACGCAGCACTGTCTGCGGTGAGTAACGCTCTGCGACCCACTTTTCTAGGAACGGCATTGCCGTCTCCCACAGATTGAGTTGTGGATAAAGCTGGCGTCCAAGACCTTCGATGTTTAGAAGGGTTTTCTGCAGGAGTACCAGCGAGGGCTGGACCTCCATGTCGAAACGAGCGGCGGTTTGAAACAGATAAACAAGCATCTGACCAAAGGAGATTTCCGCAATCGGTCGCTCAAAGACTGGCTCGCAAACGGCGCGCATCGCCGCTTCAAACTCCGGCACCCGAGTACTCGGTGGCACCCAGCCGCATTCCACGTGTAGTCGCGCAACCGTATGGTAGTCGCGCTTGAAAATCGCGAGTAGATTACGTGCCAGGTAGTACTGATCGGACTCACTCAAAGAGCCAATAATGGCGCAGTCTATTGCGATGTAGCGTGGTTTTTCTGGGTCGCTGGCATCCACAAATATGTTTCCAGGATGCATGTCCGCATGAAAAAAACTGTCGCGCAGTACCTGCGTAAAGAATATTTCAACTCCCCGTTCTCCCAATACCTTCAGGTTTACGCCGCTCGCTCGCAGAGCGTTGAGGTCGGTGACGGGAATACCGCGGATTCTCTCCAACACCATGACGTTTCGACAGCTGTAGTCCCAGAAGACTTCCGGCACGTAGACGAGTTCGCCATCGGCAAAGTTACGACGAAGTTGAGAGGTGTTTGACGCCTCTCTAGCCAGGTCGAGCTCATCCCGGATGGTTTGTTGATAGTCTTCCACCACGGCGGTGGCACGCAGTCGTCGTCCCAGTTTGGACCAGGCCTCAAAGCGCCGGGCAAGAAACAGCATAAGCCGGGTGTCTTTCTCAATGAGCGCCGCGACGTCTGGACGAATCACCTTTACCACGATCTCGCGCCCAAGCTCGCTGCCTGTTTCGGCTCGCAAGCGGCCGCTGTGGACTTGAGCCACCGATGCAGACGCGAGCGGCTCCCGGTCGAAGCGCTCGAACAGAACATCGACCGAATCCCCTAGGGCGGTTTCGATGAGCTCGATCGCTTGTTCCGAGGGAAAGGGGGGAACCTGATCCTGCAGTTTGGCCAGCTCGTTGGCGATGTCTTCTGGCAGGAGGTCTCGACGCGTGGAGAGTGCCTGCCCAAATTTGATGAATACCGGTCCTAGTTGCTCCAGCGCAAGACGAAGCCGTTCTCCGTCTCTTCCTGCACCGGCGACGCCCGCTTCAGAGACGCTGAAGGGGGACAAAAGCCGGTAAGGATTTGCGCGAAACAGTGTGCGAAGCAAAGGCGAACTTACCGACTCGGGGATTAACTCATCGAGTCGATAGCGCCCCACGACTCGGGCAATTTCAAGCGCTCGCAGGAAAGAACTCATTTCTTAGCGAGCAGTTTTTCAGCGCGGCCTCGAGCAATTACTAGTTGCTGTTCGAGCCGATCGCATTGGTCTTGTAGCGATGCCACATCTTCATAAAACTCTTCTAGCGCGATCGCTGGAGGAGCTAGCCGTGCCTCTTCGTGGGCAAACTCATTCAACTGTCGGCGCAAACTTGTACTAACTTGCTGTGACCAGCTGAAAAGGCTGCGCAGTAATTCTGCAAGCTGGTGCCCCACAACATCACCTAAACCGTCAACGAGCGGCGCCTCCCAATCGATATCGAGATCGGCAAAAATGCCCTGCATTGAAAGTAGCGTGGCGGTTTCCCCTTCTACTTGAATAGCACCGTTTATCAGTTCAGCGGCGGGGTCATCGGCGCGGGCGAGAGCGGCAAAATCCTCAAGGGTTCCTCTTACTCGTGTTGCTACCTCGGCTTCATGAACGCCTCGCAGGAGCAAATCACCGGAGCTGTCCGCAACGAGGTAAAGAGCGATTGCTGGTGCGGTGCATTCGACGGCCAGGACACGGTCAGAGACAGCAGCGAGCGCCTGCTTGCTGTGCGGCGATAAGCGCAGTGCAGCGTTCACCGCCGACTCGGCCGCGGCCAAGCCAGCGGTGTGCAACATGGGCATTCGAAGCTCTTCGACCATCAGGCCTTGGTACCTCGGTGGACGGCGACGATCCCACCGGTCATATCGAAATACTCCGATTTGGCAAAGCCCGCGTCGTCGAGCATATCTTTTAGCGTTTCTTGATCCGGGTGCATGCGGATGGATTCGGCGAGATACCGATAGCTATCACTATCACCCGCTACCAGCCGACCCATCAGCGGGAGCACGCTAAAGGAGTAGGTGTCATAGGCCTTACCCAGGAGTTCATTCTTCGGTTTAGAAAACTCGAGCACTAGCAAACGTCCACCGGGCTTAAGAACACGATGCATGGACTCAAGTGCTAGCTGCTTATCAGTGACGTTGCGAAGGCCAAAAGCAATCGTAATGCAGTCGAAGTGATTTTCTGGGAAAGGCAGATACTGAGCATCTGCTTGTACAAAGGACAGATTACTCACCAAGCCTTTATCCAAGAGCCGGTCCCGTCCGACACCGAGCATGCTCGCGTTGATGTCGGCCAGAATCACCGAGCCGTCTCTACCGACTAAGCGCGAGAACTTCGCGGCGAGATCACCGGTACCGCCCGCGATATCGAGTACCGTATTGCCTCGGCGGATACCCGAAAGCTCGATTGTGAAACGTTTCCACAAGCGATGAATGCCCCCGGACATCAAGTCATTCATCAGGTCATAGCGGCCCGCTACCGAATCGAAGACCTGACCTACTAAGCCAGATTTCTCCCGACTGGGGACCTGCCGATAGCCGAAGTGGGTGGTTTCTTCGTCGCCCATGGATAACGCTCAACTATTGTGAGGTCCTATTGTAGCGCGGGGAGCGCAACCTGAAGGAACCGATTAGAGTTTAAGGATTTGTGTGCTGGGGTCGCGAGAAAGGCCGTTCCGCTGGAGGTCGGCAAGATAGCGTGACCAAAGTGTGGTGCTATTTACGCACAGATCGTAAAGATACTCCCAGGTGTAAAAGCCACTGTCGTGGCCGTCGTCAAAGACCAGCTGCATCGCATAGTGGCCCGCAGGCTTTACCTCCAGCAATTGCACTGCTTCCTTGCCGGCGATAGCTGCCGAGGATTGCTGCCCATGCTTACCCGATTCCGCTGAAGGGGAGAATACGCGCAGATACTCCCAGCTCAGCTCATAGTGATCGCCACAAGGATAAGTGATACTCAGGCAGCGTGATCGATTACGCAGCTTGAGAGCGGTCGGTTTGGGCGTCATGCTTGCATTAGAGAATGAAGCGGGAGAGGTCTTCGTCCGCCGCGAGATCACTTAGCTGCGAATCCACGTAGGCCGCATCGATTTCTAGCTCGTTTCCATTCAAGCCCTCGTCGGCCGCCTTAAAAGAGGCATCTTCCAGCAGGCGTTCCATAACTGTATGCAAACGTCTTGCGCCAATGTTCTCGGTGGTTTCGTTGAGCTGCCAAGCCAACTCTGCCAAGCGCGCAACACCGTCTTCGCTGAAGTTCAGTCTCAGTCCTTCGGTCGCTAGCAACGCGTGATACTGCTTGGTCAGCGCCGCATCCGGCTCTACCAGGATGCGACGGAAGTCTTCCGGGCTGAGCGCGGCGAGTTCTACCCTTATTGGTAAACGTCCCTGCAGTTCGGGGATAAGGTCCGAGGGCTTGGCGAGATGGAAGGCGCCTGATGCGATAAACAAGATGTGATCGGTTTTTATCATCCCGTACTTGGTGCTCACCGTGCTGCCTTCGATGAGTGGCAGCAAGTCTCGCTGTACCCCTTCACGAGAGACGTCCGCACCCATGGTGTCGCTTTTGCGTGCGACCTTGTCGATCTCATCGATAAATACAATACCGTTTTGCTCGGCTGCCTGAAGAGCGCTTTGCTTGAGCTCCTCTTCGTTGACCATCTTCGCAGCTTCTTCTTCGCAGAGCGCGGCGAAGGCAGCCTTTACCGACATCCGGCGCGTTTTGGGCTGGGAGCGCGCAAGATTAGAGAACATGCTCTGCAGCTGATTAGTCATTTCCTCCATACCGGGCGGGGCGCTAATCTCAACGTTAGCCTGTGGATTGACCGTGACGTCCACTTCCTTTTCGTCTAGCTCACCTTCACGCAGTTTTTTTCGTAGCACTTGCCGCGTTCCCTCGCCCTGCTTGCTGTCACCATCGCGAGCCGCGGGCAGGAGTATTTCCAGTATCCGGTCCTCGGCGGCTTCTTCAGCGCGAAAACGCACGCGTTCTACCGCTTGTTCCCGCAGCATCTTGATAGCCATTTCCACCAGGTCCCGAACGATCGACTCGACGTCGCGACCTACATAGCCAACCTCGGTGAACTTCGTGGCCTCGACTTTCACAAACGGCGCGTTTGCGAGTTTCGCGAGTCGCCGCGCTATTTCCGTTTTCCCGACTCCGGTGGGCCCAATCATCAAGATGTTTTTAGGCGTGATCTCGCCTTGCAAAGGTTCTTCGACCTGCAGTCGGCGCCAGCGATTGCGGAGTGCGTTTGCTACCGCACGCTTGGCATCTTGCTGGCCGACAATGTGTTTATCGAGCTCGTGGACGATTTCTCTGGGTGTCATGTTGGACATAAGTGTGAGTCCTGCTGTGATCTTTACTGACAGAGGGAACGAGCGATCATTCGTCCTCTATCGTGCTCGCATTCCGGCATCTGTTGACCGAAACGCTCAGTAGTGCAGTTCTTCGATTGTTCGTGTTTGGTTGGTGTAGATGCAGATATCGGCGGCGATGCTGAGGCCTTTTTCGACTATCTCGCGCGCCCCTAGATCGGTATTTTCCACTAGCGCTTTCGCGGCTGCTTGGGCGAAAGATCCACCGGAGCCTATGGCGACCAGGTTTTCCTCTGGCTCAATGACATCCCCGTTGCCGGAAATAACTAAAGAGGTCTCTTTATCAGCGACCGTTAACAGCGCTTCTAGCTGTCGCAGCGATCGCTCTGTTCGCCAGGCCTTCGCCAGTTCGACAGCCGCACGGGTAAGCTGCCCTTGGTATTTCTCCAGTTGCGCCTCAAACAGCTCAAACAGAGTAAAAGCATCTGCCGTACCGCCCGCGAAACCCGCCAAGACCTGCTCTTTATAGAGTCGCCTGACTTTGCGCGCATTGCCTTTCATGATGGTGTTACCCATCGATACCTGGCCGTCGCCGCCAATCACGACGCTGTTACCGCGGCGAACACATAAAATCGTAGTCCCGTGAAACTGTTCCACAATCGCTCCTTCTGCTCTCGTATCGTTATGGGGCGCGAGGCACGGAAGTTCAAGGGAAGTGCTTGCTCCGCTCCTAAGCTGCAGCGACTGTTGGATGAACTGATACGGAAAGGTCTGCGTCGCTTGAAGTAGATGGGTCCACCGACGTGTTCTCGTGAGACACGTTAAGGAAATGTTTAGCTGGGACGGCGGAGAGCCAGGCAGAGGTTGGGCTAAACCGAAACTTAGCGATCGAGCCAAAAGTTGCGGTGATCGAAGCTTGCTTATCGCGGCTCTCGCTGCACTAAGAGCGTATCGATATCTTGTTGAGCGGTAAGACTGCGAGCGCGTGCCATCGCACTGCGGCTGTCGAAGGGTCCGATGAGAACTCGAAACCAGCGTCCATTATCTCCATTGGATTCCTCGACAGTTGGCTCTAGTCCCAACAGCAGCAACTCCGCTCGTCTGCGATCAGCATCATCGACATCGCGAAAAGAGCCAGCCTGCAAGAGTAGGAGTTTTTGTGCTCGCTCAGGAGATGTTTGTGGCAGTTCCGCTGGATCAACTTCCACCTCGATGCGCTGGCTAGGAAGCACTTCGAAGAACTCGTATTCCATCTTCGCTACCGAATCCCCTGGCAGCGCCTTCCCTTGTGGAGAAGTCACGCGCTTCTCGTTTCCAGCGCCCTCAGGAGTGCCCGGCTCAGCGGGTAGCAACACCAAGTAGAGCAAAAAAGACACAAAGACCCCGCTACCGAAGCCAAAGGCGAAGACTCTAACCGCGGATCCACTGGTTGCGGCTGACGAGGACTGCTGCCGACTCGCGCCGCGATGGTTTGAGCGTTTTTTTTGGGCCATCAGCCGTTACATGTACTCGGGAGCGGACACACCAAGGAGATCCAAACCGTTTTCCAACACCTGCCGCACGCTTTCAGAAAGGGCTAGCCGGGCGGCTCGAAGAGGCGAATCTTCGACGATCACCTTGTGTGCGTTGTAATAACTGTGGAAGTCTCCAGCCAACTCTCGCAGGTAGTTGGCGACCTGTTGAGGCTCCAAGGATTGCGCTGCCCGCAACACAATATCGGGATACTTTGCCAGGGATTTGAGCAGCTCTGTCTCTTCCTTTTCTATCAGCAGTGCTAGATCGATCTCCTCCGCCTTAAGCTGTTCTAGGGCAGGCAAGCCTTGTTCCCTTAGCCGGCGATGCACGCTATGTACCCGGGCGTGAGCATACTGAATGTAATAGACCGGGTTGTCATTGGATTGAGACAGCGCGAGGTCAATATCGAACGTGAGTTGGGAGTTTGGCGATCGGGAGATGAGAAAGTATCGGGTAGCGTCCCTTCCGACTTCGTCAATAAGGTCGCGCATAGTGAGGTAGCTGCCTGCACGCTTCGACAGTTTGACCTCCTTACCGTCGCGCATCACGGTCACCATCTGGTGCAGAACATACTCGGGCCAGCCCTCCGGTATCCCTTTGGCCAGAGCCTGTAGCCCGGCCCGCACTCGCGTTACGGTGCTGTGATGATCAGCCCCCTGCTCATCGACAACCCGTCCGAATCCGCGCTGCCACTTATTGAAGTGATAAGCCACGTCGGGTACGAAGTAGGTGTAATGACCATCTTGCTTGCGCATTACGCGATCTTTGTCGTCGCCAAAGTCCGTCGTTCGCAGCCAGAGTGCTCCGTCTTTCTCGTAGGTAGCCCCTTGTTCGATTAAGCGTTCGACCGTCTCAGTCAACTCGCCGGACTCGTACAAAGAGGACTCGAGAAAGTAGACGTCAAAGGAAACGGCAAAACTCTTCAAATCGAGGTCTTGCTCTCTCCGTAAATAAGCCACCGCAAAGTCGCGAATGGCGTCCAAGTCCTTCGGATCGGAAGCGGCGACCACAGATTGGTCGTTAGCAGAGACGCTCTCGCCTTTTAAGTAGGCGTTCGCGAGATCAACAATGTATTCACCCCGGTAACCGTCTTCGGGCCAGCCATCGTCGTCGGGGCCAAGGTTGCGGCAACGCGCTTGGACCGATAGCGCTAGGTTGGTGATCTGAGCGCCCGCGTCGTTGTAATAGAATTCACGGACCGCTTTCCAGCCGTTCGCCTCGAGGATGCGGGCTAAGCTATCGCCAACTGCTGCGCCCCGACCATGGCCAACGTGTAGCGGTCCGGTTGGGTTCGCAGAAACGAACTCTATTTGTACCTGCTGCCCTTGTCCGCTTTGATTACGTCCAAAACTCGCGCCTTGCGCTAGTACCTCGCGTACCACCTGAGTTTGCGAGTCACCGGACAGAAAAAAATTTATGAAGCCAGGGCCGGCAACCTCTGTTTTTGCTATTGGGGAATTCGATGGCAAGTTTTCGCAGATGGCTTGGGCCAGGTCTCGCGGCGCCATCCCCAATGCTTTCGCATTTGCCAGGGCCGCATTTGTCGCAAGATCTCCATGCGCGGGATCTTTGCTGCGTTCGATCAGCACGGCCTTAGGGCTGTGGTCCGCGCCCTTTACGGCGATGACCTTCGCTATCGCCTCGCTAACGAGCTCGGCAACGACTTCTTTCATTGGTAATTTCCATCAAGTGCGGGCCGGCTAGGCCGGGTGCTTCCCATTATCTCGCGAGCCAGGTTGCAATGCCAGAATTGACTTGAACTAGGGAGCCTAAGAGGCTGCTTAATCTCGTCTCCAGTGCTCCTCCCAGACGGCAACTTCATTTCCGACCGGGTCAGACGACATCCTGCGGATCGACGTCTACAAACCAATTCGTATGGGAGCTGCGCTTGTATTTCTCCGCGCAGGCAATGAGTTTGCTCAGAGCGATTTGCGCGTCAGCTCTTGCCGGAGACATGCACCAAATTTGATGACGAAAGCGGCCCGCCCTTCGCGGCAGTGCGGAGGGCAAGGGGCCGATGACTTGGCAGCTTCGAGGTATGAGTGGCAGCGCATCTCTTTTGATCGAGCTGAGTAAATCCTCCCCTTCTTTCTCACTTTTTGAATCCGTTCGGAGCATGAACAGCTGTCCGTGTGGGGGGAGTTTTTGTCGTGCTCTCGCACTGAGAAGGTTATCGGAGATCTGCCGATACCCTCCCTTCATCAACATCGCCAGGAGTGGATCGTCTGGATAGTGGGTTTGCAGAAGCACGAGGCCGCCCACTTGCTCTCGCCCCGCACGCCCCGCTACCTGGGTGACCAGCTGCGCCATTCGTTCGGGGCCGCGAAAGTCCGTTCCGTGGAGAAGCGCATCCGTATCTACAATTCCCACTAGCTGAACGTGAGGAAAGTGATGTCCCTTCGTCAGCATTTGCGTGCCAAGGATCACGCAAGGTGACGGGTCTTCTCTCAGTTGGGCAAAGGTATTGGCTGCGCTTCCTCCCTTGGCGTTGTCGCTATCAATACGATGAATAGGGCAGTTGAGTTGCTGAGAAAGAAAGGCGTCTAGCTGCTCCGTTCCCAAACCCTTGGCCAGGAGCGCTCGGCTTCCACACTCGTCGCAGGCGCTCATAAGCTTGCGACGAAAGCCACAGTGATGGCATAGCAGCTGGCGCCGTTGGAGGTGAACAGTGAGGCGGGTGTCGCAGTGCTGACAACCCGCGATCCAGCCACAATCATGGCATTGAAGCGTGGGCGCATACCCTCGTCGGTTTAAAAATAGCAGCGCCTGTTTTCCTGAACGAATAGTTTCCTGAAGCTCCAGCATGAGCGAGTCACTGATTCCCGACTGCAATGTTTGACCGCGTAGGTCTATGGTTTGCAGTATCGGTAGCGCTCCACCGCCTTGCCGTTCGCTGAGCCTGTGGTGCACATAGCGCCCACGCTGGCAGTTCGAAACCGATTCTAGCGACGGCGTGGCGCTGCCCAGGAGTACTGGACAGTCTTCCAGTTGGGCTCTCTTCACGGCGATATCACGGGCGGAATAGCGAAAGCCATCCTGCTGCTTGTAGGAGCCGTCGTGTTCCTCATCGACCACAATAAGCCCTAGCTTAGCGAGCGGGGCGAACACGGCGGAGCGTGTTCCGATCACGATCGCCGCATTACCAAGGCGGCCCCTTTGCCAACGTTCTAGCCGCTCGCCATCGGCGATACCGGAATGCAAAGCCACTATCGGGGCGTCAAAGCGTTTCTCAAAGCGTTCCAGCGTCTGCGGGGTAAGGCCAATTTCCGGTACCAGCACGAGCGCTTGCTCCCCCCGAGCAAGAGTCCTGGCTATGAGCTGAAGATAGACCTCGGTTTTGCCGCTTCCAGTGATGCCGTCTAGAAGGTGGGCGGAGAAGCTTCCGAGTTCGAGCCCATCGATTGCGTCTGCTTGTTCTTTGCTGAGTGCTGGAGCGCCGCTTATTTGAACATCGAACTTTTGCCGCGAAGTAACGGCACAGCGCTCAATAAGCTCAAGCTTGCTCAGTTCCCGCAAAACGGTCTTGCTGATTTTCTGCTCGACAAAAAGGCGGTCATCCACCGCACCACTTTGGAGGTGCTCAAGGGCTTTTGCCCGCTTGGCCGCTCGCTTCATAGCGCCCGGGGGCAGCCCGAGTCCCCGCCGTGTAAGGCGCCAGCCGTTGCTGGGTAAATCTCGTCCAGAGCGCAGGTGTTTTGGTAACGCGGCGGCGATTACCTCCCCGATAGGATGCTGATAATACGCCGCCGACCAACGGCAAAGTTCCAGCAGCTGCGCGCCCAGAATCGGTTGCTCGTCAAGCAAGCTTTCTGCTTGTTTCAACTGCTCTTGCGGGGTGGCGCTGGAATTCTTGGTGCCAAGTAAGATGCCTACAAGCGAGCGCTTTCCAAACGGCACTTGCACGCGAATCCCCGGCGTAAGCGCCTCGATGTTGCAGTTCTCGGGCAGCAAGTAGTCGAAGGATTTACGCAGCGGCGTCGGAACTGCCACCTGAAGAATCTGCTTTGTGGTCGGTAAATTCACGGCTGTATCAGCATAGCAAAGGGCAGCCTTTAGCCAGCGCCCTGGGGCGGTTGTTTTGCTCGCGTCGAGATTGGACTCCCTCGGGCCAAGAAGCTATTTGCGGTGACGCGGTTAAAAAATATCTTGGATTAAATTCTCCGTGTCCTTGCCGTTGCTATCGAAGCCTTCCGGGCTGCTCTCCGGAAGGTTTTCCTTGCGGAAAAATTCGAAGATCGCGCTGCGCTGACTCGAAGGTGCCATCGCGCCGGTTTCTGGATCAATGCGCACGTAGCTGATTCCTTCCGGCTGGTTCTTCTCCCGTTCGGGAGTACCGTCGAGGGCTACGCGCATGAACTCTATCCAAATCGGGAGCGCAGCGGTGCCCCCAAACTCTCTATTTCCCAGTGGCGTGTATTCGTCAAAGCCAACCCATGTGCTGGTCACCACCGAGGAGTTGTAGCCGGAGAACCAGGCATCCATAGGACCGTTGGTGGTGCCGGTCTTACCCGCAATATCACCACGCCCAAGCGCCAGCGCCTTGCGGCCAGTGCCGCGCTTAATAACGTCTTTTAGGATGCTGTCGATGATGAAGTTAATGCGCTCATCCATGACCCGTTCTGCATGACTTGTGCTGGACGGAGCGTCTCCACTCGCCTCGCCAAGAATTTGCTCCATAGAAAGCTCATCGGACTCCGTAGCGCTTCCTTCTTCATTGCCGTTTGCTTCGCAGTTGTCGCACACTAGTGCGGGACTGGCTTCAAAAACCGTGTCGCCAACGAGATTATCGATGCGGGTGATCAGGTAGGGCTCCACGCGGTAGCCGCCATTTGCGAGAATTGCATAGGCGGTCGCAACATCGAGCGGCGTCATTGCGTGGGTGCCTAAGGCCAGCGACAGATCGGCGGCAAACGCACTGGTGTCGAAGCCCAGTTGCGTCGCGTAATCGATAAAGGTCTCTATACCGATGTCTTGGAGCAGACGGATCGATACCAGGTTTCGTGATTTGGTAAGTGCCCAGCGCAGCCGAGTTGGCCCGAAAAACTTCCCACTATCGTTTTCAGGACGCCAAACACCCTCAAGGGACCGATCCTCAATGACGATAGGGGCGTCATTGACCACAGTGGCTGCAGTTCGACCCACGCTGAGCGCGGCCGCATAAAGAAACGGTTTGAAGTTTGAACCCGGCTGGCGCTGAGCTTGGGTCGCCCGGTTGAACTTGCTGACTTCGTAACCGATGCCACCGACTAGGCTGATAATGGATCCGTCCATAGGATCGAGGGACACTAAGGCGGCTTGTGCGTCGGGAATCTGGGCGAGGCTCCAAAGACCCTCTGGTGACTGTTCTACTCTTATAACGTCGCCAACCTTGAGTAGCTCCTCGGAGCCAGCAAACGTGTTTCCTCTACGATTTTCCGAGATGTAGGGTCGAACTTTTTCTAAGCCGCCCTCCCAGGGGAGCTTGTCCCGCTGCCCGTTAGCGAAGGCAATTTGCGCCCCGCTCTCGTCCACTGCAAACACTATTGCCGCTTCTAGCCCTAGCAGTGAAGGCAAATCGTTTAGGTTTTGGGTCCAGTCATCCAGCGGTAGCGCTATTTCCGGGGCGCGCTCTGGATCAAGCCAGTTCGCCTCCGCGCCGCGATAGCCATGACGTGAATCGTAGGTGCGTAGGCCTGCCACGATCGACTCATTCGCAACTTTTTGAAGCGGACCCCTGATGGTCGTATAAACGCTATAACCCTCGGTGTAGGCTTTCAGCCCATAGCGTTGAAGCATTTGCCTGCGGGCCATTTCTGCGGCGTAGCGAGCATCAAGAGAGATCGCGGCGCCGTGGCGAGTCGCGGTGACTGGAGTGGCAATGGCCTGCTGATAGGCGCTGTCGTCGATATACTCCAAAGCCAGCATTCGGCCCAGAATCCAGTTTCTGCGCGCTTTCGCATCCTCCGGGCCGCTGAGGGGGTTTTTTGTCGACGGTGATTTGGGCACGCCCGCGAGCATCGCATGCTGGGCAAGGGTTAACTCGCCGATGCTCTTGCCATAGTAGACCTGCGAGGCAGCCTCAAAACCATAGGCCCTGTGTCCAAGAAAGATCCGATTAACGTAAAGCTCGAAGATCTCTTGCTTACTCAGCCTGCGTTCGATTTCTATGGCGAGGAGGATCTCGTTGAATTTACGGAAAAAAGTCCGTTCCAGGGACAGGAAGTAGTTGCGTGCGACCTGCATGGTCAGCGTACTCCCTCCAGAACCCTTCTCTCCGGTGATTAGTAACTCCGAGACGGCACGGAGTAGTCCACCGATATCAATGCCGCGATGTTCGAAGAAACCATCGTCTTCCGCTGATAGCAGGGCATTTACAAATTGCTGCGGAATTTCGCCGTACTCAAGCGGATTTCGCTTTTGCTCTCCAAATTGCCCTATTAGGGCGCCATCGGCGCTGTAAACACGCATTGGCGTTTGAAGACGCACGTCTCGCAGCGTTTCTACGTTCGGGAGGTTGGGGCTGAGGTAGAGATAAACGCCTGCAAGGACCCATGCTGCGCCAAGCGCTCCGAGCACCGCCAGGCGAAAGCACCAGCGCAAAAAATTCAATCGATCCCCCGAAAAATAATCATTATTTGCGATTAGCCTGTGCGTTACCGCTTGCGGCCAAGCTACTCAAACGGGCGCGAATCCAGTGGCTGACCGCTGTGCGAACCCTCTGGTAATTATAGGCTTTTTTTATCTTTTCATTGTAATGTGGGGTAGCTTAACGCTTATAATTCAAGTATAAGAACATAAAGTAAAGCTAAGTCCGTGAAACATATAGGAAAACGACTTGCTTGGGTTGCTAGGGAAACGTAAGCAGACGCCGCTATTGGGCCTCGATATCAGCTCCACAACGGTGAAGTTGCTGGAGCTTAGTCGCTCCGGTGACAAGTATCGGGTCGAGAGCTATGCGGTGAGCTCGATGCCGCAGGATGCGGTGGTTGAGAAGGCGATCAACGACGTCGATGCGGTAGCTCAGTCGATTCGTAATGTGGTCGCGCAGTCCCGTACCAAACTGAAAACCGTCTCGGCCGCTGTTGCTGGATCAGCGGTTATTACCAAATTAATCGATATGCCCTCTGGCCTTAGCGAGGACGAGCTTGAAACACAGCTGACCCTCGAGGCCGATCAATACATTCCTTATCCGCTAGAAGAAGTCGCTTTGGACTTTGAAATGCAGGGTGCATCGCTGGATCGCGAAAATATGGTCGAAGTCCTGCTCGCGGCCTGTCGTCGGGAGACGATTGATGCACGCGTAGAGGCCATAGAAAGCGCTGAGCTTACGCCTAAAGTGATCGATGTTGAGGCCTACGCGATGGAGCGGGCCTATGGGCTGGTGCGCGATCAGCTCGATATCAAAGATGACAGCGTAGTTGCTGTGGTGGACATCGGCGCGACTATGACGACGCTGAGCGTCTTGAAAGACAGCGCTACCATCTACACCCGTGAGCAGCTGTTTGGTGGCAAGCAGCTAACCGACGAAATCATGCGTCGCTACGGTCTACCTCTTGAGGAGGCCGGGCTTGCGAAAAAGCAGGGCGGCCTGCCGGATGACTACGAACCGGAACTGTTGAATCCCTTCCGAGATGCGGTCGTGCAGCAAGTGACCCGATCTCTCCAGCTGTTTTTCTCGTCCAGTCAGTACAACGACGTCGATCACATCATTATGGCCGGTGGCGTGTCCTACATGGAGGGGCTCACCGCTTTGGTAGAGCAACAGCTCGATACGCCCGCCGTTGTTGCTAATCCCTTTGCGGATATGACGATCTCTCCGCGCGTCAACGCAGTCGCTCTTGGCAGCGACGCTCCCGCGATGATGATTGCCTGCGGCCTGGCGCTCCGGAGCTTCGACTAATGGCTCGGATTAACCTACTACCTTGGCGGGAGGCGCGACGGGAAGAGCTCAAACGAGCTTTCCTAACCATCCTGGCGCTTGTGGCTGCGCTGGGTGTGGTGGTCCTAATCGGCGTAGATAGGGTGATCAACTCGCAAATCGACAACCAGCGGGCGCGCAACGAATACCTGAGTCAGAATATTCGCGAATTGGATAAGCAGGTCGAGGAAATTCGCGATCTTCAGCGCAAGCGCAATCAGTTGATTGACCGCATGCGCGTCATTCAACAGCTCCAAGGCAACCGGCCGATTATCGTGCGTGTCCTTGACCAACTGGTGCGAACCGTACCGGACGGCGTGTTCTACACCAACGTTGCTGCGCGCGGAACGCGATTGTCCATCGGCGGCGTGGCCGAGTCTAATAATCGAGTGTCGAGCTTAATGCGTCGCCTCGATGCCTCCGATTGGTTGAAGAGCCCCAATCTAGACGCGGTAAAGGCAGCACCTGCCTTTGGCGACCAGGCGAACACGTTCGATTTAACGGTCGACGTAGAAACGCCGCAGGCTCAGGCGGGAGGGTAAATTATGGCGCTTAGTGACTCTCTCCAATCGCTGCAAGAGTTCGATCTCAACGACATCAATCTCGACAATATCGGCACGCTGCCGCTGCTTGTCCGGATTATTCTATGCATTCTTGTTTTGGCCTTAGTGTTAGCAGGCGGCTACTACTGGCATGTGAAGCAACTGCAAAGCAGCCTAGTCGCGATAGAAAGCCGCGAGGACACGCTCAAACAAGAGTTCGAGCAGAAGTCGTTCCAAGTGGCGAACCTCGATGCCTACCGGCGCCAAATGACCGAAATGGAAGAATCTTTCGGCGCACTAATTAGCCAGCTGCCTTCCGATACGGAAGTACCGGGCTTGTTAGAGGACATTACCAATAAAGGCCTGCTCAACGGGCTAGAGATAAGCAGTATTGACCTGCAAGCAGAGGTTAGCCGCGAGTTTTATGTAGAACTCCCTATATCTATTGTTGCCTCCGGTTCCTATCACGATTTGGGTGCTTTCATTAGCGGTATGGCCGGGCTGCCTCGAATCGTTACGCTGCACGACTTCCAGATATCGGCGAGCCGCGAAAACAACGCGCCCCTGAGCATGAACATTACGGCGAAAACCTATCGCTATAAGGATGGGGAGAGTTAGCGGTGGGCGGCTTTACAAGATTCATGATTATCGCGCTGGCTGCAGTGGCTTTAGCCGCGTGTAGTAAGCGCGATTTTTCCGATTTGGATCAGTACATGACCGAGAAGCGGTCGCGACCAGGCGGCATCATCGAACCGATCCCTACTTTCAAAGCCTACGAAGCATTCGCCTACAGCGCGACTCGTTTGCGCAGCCCCTTCGACAGACCGATAGAGGTTCGCGAGATCACGCAGCTACAAGCGATCAGCGCGGTTAAGCCAGACGACAACCGGGCTAAGGAATTTCTGGAGCAGTACACCTTCGATTCTTTATCGATGGTCGGTACGCTGGAACGAGGCCTCAACAACTGGGCTTTGATCAAAGATCCGCAGGGTGGCATCCATCGCGTGCAAATCGGTAACTTCTTGGGTCGCAACCACGGCAAGATTGTAGAAATGACCGAAACTTATCTCGCTGTTGTGGAGATTGTGAGCGATGGCACCAGCGATGGCTGGGTGGAAAGACCTCGCACTATAGAACTGAGCGGCTTGTAGGCCGCCTTGGGTGAAGACCATGAACGGAACGCGCATTTCGACATCGGGAACGTCGGAACAGGTGACACGCTCGCTGGGACAGGGTTTCTCATCCCGCTTGCGTGACCTGGCTCCGAACAAGCTTACGCGAGCATTCTTGCAGCTGAGTCTGGTACTAGCTGCTCTGTCGGTCAGCGTTGACACGTTTGCCAATGCGGTGACCGATATTGAGTTTAGTTCCCGCCCGGGCAGCAAGTTTGAGGTGCGCGTAGAATTCGAAGACTCTCCCCCCGCCGAGCTCCAGTCTTACACGATTGAGAAGCCCGCGCGCATTTCGATTGATTTCCCAGGAACCACCTCCGAGCTTGATCGCAAGCGGTACAGTCTTCCCTACGGCAACGCAACGGGTGTTTTGGTTTTAGAGTCTGGCGATCGAACACGCTTGGTACTCAATTTAGTCAAGCTCGTTCCCTATGAGACTCGAATTGACGGGAATAGTCTTTTTCTAACCGTTGGCCAAGATGCTGATGCGGAGTACTACAAGCAGGAGAGTGATCCGAATACCTTGCAGACAGAAATTGAGGCGGTGGCCGATGTTCGATCGACCATTGAAGACCTTCAGTTTCAGCGATCTCCCGAGGGCGAGGGGCGCCTCATCCTGCAGCTTAGCGATCCCTCCGTCGATGTTAACGTGTTCAGCGAAAGCGGTGACGTAAAGGTAGAGTTTCTCGATACGGACGTTCCCGAGAGTCTGCTGCGTCGCTATGACGTTACCGACTTTGCGACTCCAGTAAATAGCGTTGCGGTAGAAACCACAGAGCGCGGTACTTCCCTGGTTCTTAAGACCACCGGCGATTTTGATTACCTTGCCTATCAGGCGGATAACGAATACGTGGTGAGCATCAAGCCACTAACGGCGCGGGAGGTCGAAGAACGGCGAAATGAATTCAGCTACGTTGGCGAGCGCATCTCTCTGAACTTCCAAGACATTGAAGTGCGCGCCGTGCTGCAGCTGATCGCCGATTTCACCGAACTGAACTTGGTAGCGTCCGACACGGTATCTGGGCGAATCACTCTCCGCTTGAAAAACGTACCCTGGGATCAAGCACTTGAACTCGTACTCAAGACTAAGGGCTTGGACCGACGCCAGGTAGGAAACGTGTTGCTGGTAGCGCCCGCCGCAGAGATCGCCGAGCGGGAGCGACAAGAGATTGAGGCTAATAAGCAGATCGCTGAGCTGGCTCCGCTGCGCAGCGAATTTATTCGTCTTCGTTACGCAAACGCGGCTGAAGTCGTTGCACTGTTTCAAGCGGGATCGGAGGACGGCGGTAGCATTGTCTCATCACGCGGATCCGTGGTTGTTGAGCCGCGCACTAACTCTCTGATTATTACCGACACATCCAGCAAGCTCGCCGAGATACGCGAACTGATAGATCGCGTCGACATCCCTATCCGTCAGGTGATGATTGAATCGCGCATCGTGATTGCCCAGTCGGACCTCGATAAGGAACTGGGCATTCGTTGGGGCGGCGGTTACCTGGAACCAGACGCAAACGGCAACGTGCTGTCCGTCTCTGGTGACTTGACCAACGCGGTTGCGCTCAATAACTCAGTGGTCAACGGTACCGTGCCGAGTCCTACTTTCCCCGGCGCGTTGATGGTGGACTTGGGAGTGGCGTCTGCAACCAGTGGCTTCGCCGTTGGCTTCACCTCCGATAACTTGTTCTTGACCGCTGAGCTAGCCGCGCTCGAATCAGCCGGTAAGAGCGAGGTGGTGTCGCAGCCGAAGGTGATTACCGGAGATAAACAGCAGGCAACGATTAAGTCGGGAACGGAGATACCATTCCAGCAGGCCGCTGCCAGCGGTGCGACTGCGGTGCAGTTCAAAGAGGCAGTGCTAGCCTTGGACGTCACCCCGAATATCACACCGGACGATCGAATCATGCTCGATCTTGTGATAAATCAGGATTCGGTCGGCGATCTGGTGCCTTCTGGCCAGGGCGGCTTGATACCCGCGATTGACACCACCGAGTTGACGACGCAGGTATTGGTGGGCAACGGCGAGACTGTTGTCCTGGGCGGAGTTTTCCGAACAGAAGATCTTGAGACGATCAGTAAAGTGCCTTTCTTTGGAGACATTCCCTACGTCGGTAAGCTCTTCAAGAATGAGTCAACGCAGCGCACCAAAACTGAGACGCTCATTTTTATAACCCCTCGAATCTTGGCCGATACGCTGCTCGACTGAGCCTAGCCAAGGTGTCAGCTGGCGTGAACCGTTCGCGCATTTTCCTCGTCGGCCCGATGGGTTCCGGGAAGAGCACGATTGGAAAAATTCTCGCCAGTACCCTCGACCTGAGTTTTATCGACAGCGACACAGAAATCGAATCGCGTACCGGTGCAAACATACCGTGGATTTTTGATGTCGAAGGCGAAGAGGGTTTTCGCGACCGAGAGCAGCAGGTAATAGAGGAACTCACGCAGATTGATCGGGCGGTTCTTGCAACCGGCGGGGGGGCGATTATCCGCAAGCCGAATCGCGACGCCCTGGCTCAGCGCGGTTACGTTGTATACCTTCACGCCACGCTGGATGAGCAGGTTCGGCGAACCCGCAACGATCAAAACCGGCCGCTTCTAAACCAGGGCGATCCAAGGGAAGTCCTAGCGGAACTTAGCAAGCAGCGTGAACCACTCTATCGGGATATCGCCGATCATGTAATTAATACTGACCGTAGTAATCCCAAGTCGATTGCACAGCGCCTTCTCGGCGAGTTACGGTAGTCGCGCGTCCTTAAAGCAAAAAAACCAACTCGTAGAACGAATTAACGACATGCTTACCGTCGATCTTGGTGATCGCAGTTATCCCATATACATACAGGCAGGTGCGCTTAGCGATAGCGACTTGTATCGCAGGCATATGTCCGGCTCGCAGGCTATCGTGGTGACCAACGAGCGCGTTGCCCCTTTGTATCTTGAACAGCTCAAAAATTCTCTGGATACAACCATACAGGTATCCACCGTCGTGCTTCCGGACGGCGAAGAACATAAGTCCCTTGCTGTGCTAGAACAGATTTACGACGTGGCGCTTAAGGACGGCCATAATCGGACGACGACGATATTGGCCTTGGGTGGTGGCGTTGTTGGCGATATGGCGGGCTATGCCGCTGCCAGCTATCAGCGAGGCGTCCCCTTTATTCAAATACCCACGACGCTCCTAGCACAGGTCGATTCGAGTGTAGGCGGTAAAACCGGCGTCAATCATCCCTTGGGCAAGAATATGATTGGTGCCTTCTACCAGCCGCAGGCTGTGCTAATTGACACCAACGTGCTCGCCAGTCTTCCTCCTCGCGAATACGCGGCCGGTCTTGCGGAAGTGATCAAGTACGGATTGATCTGCGATCAGGAGTTCTATGGCTGGTTGCAAACGAGCCGTGCGTTACTCACAGCGCGAGACCCGAAGATATTAGAAGAAGCTATTGAACGCAGCTGTGACTGCAAAGCTCGCGTTGTCGCCGCCGACGAGAAAGAGGCGGGGCTGCGGGCAATTCTCAACCTTGGACATACTTTCGCGCACGCGATCGAATCGGCGCAAGGCTACGGAAAATGGCTGCACGGCGAGGCGGTAGCGGCCGGAATGGTGCTGGCGGTTCGCCTATCAATCCAGAAAGGCTACCTGGAGGCTGAGGCGCTTCCGCCGCTGCTTGAATGGCTGCAAGCGGTAAATTTACCGGTCGAACCCCCGTGGGACATCGCCGTTGAACGTTGGCTGGAGTTAATGCGCCGGGACAAAAAGGCCGTCAATGGCAGTCTGCGTCTTGTATTGCTGCGACGAATTGGGGAAGCGTTTCTCACCGATGAAGTCAGTGTGGACGAGCTGCGTGAGTTCCTTTTGGAGCACGCCACCGCTTAACCTGATAAGAGCAATCAGGCCTTAAGAAACTCT
Organism: Pseudomonadota bacterium; assembly: GCA_039815155.1. GTDB lineage: Bacteria > Pseudomonadota > Gammaproteobacteria > Pseudomonadales > Halieaceae > Congregibacter. Next base: position 23,459 of record JBCBZV010000010.1, on the reverse strand, counting down.
GGACGAGAATCAATTAGAGAGCCGAGCGCCAAAATCCAACAACGCGGCATTGGGGGAACCATGACCGAATTGAAGAATGATCGATTTCTACGCGCCTTGATGCGCGAGCCTGTGGATCGCACACCGCTTTGGATGATGCGGCAGGCAGGTCGCTATCTACCCGAATATCGAGCGACCCGAGAACAGGCAGGATCGTTTATGGATCTCTGCATGAACGCCGAGTTGGCTTGTGAGGTCACCCTGCAACCGCTGCGTCGCTATCCGATGGATGCGGCAATTTTGTTTTCAGATATCTTGACGATTCCGGACGCGCTGGGTCTGGGGCTTTATTTCGAAACCGGCGAAGGACCCCGTTTCAAAAAAACCGTCAGAACCGAAGACGACCTTGCGTCCCTAAACTCGATTCGAGCAGAAGATGATCTGTCCTACGTAATGAATGCGGTGCGGACCATTCGCAGCGAATTGGACGGGAGCATACCGCTGATCGGATTCTCCGGTTCGCCCTGGACGCTCGCGACCTACATGGTCGAAGGCGGATCATCCAAGGATTTCGCTCGCGTAAAGACCATGGCGTACAACCAGCCGGAGTTAATGCATCAACTTCTTACGGTGCTCAGTGATGCGGTAGCAGACTACCTGACTGCACAGGTACAAGCCGGTGCTCAGGCGCTTCAAATTTTCGACACCTGGGGTGGAAGCCTGAGTGCTGCGGCTTATCAGGAGTTTTCCCTTGCCTACATGCAGCGTATTGCCGAGAAGCTTCCGCGCGAGGCCGAAGGGCGAGCAGTACCCTTGATTGTTTTCACGAAGGGCGGTGGCCAGTGGCTAAACAGTATTGCCGATTGTGGCGCCCAAGCAGTGGGGATCGACTGGACAACCAATATTGGACAGGCCCGGTCCGCGGTGGGTGATCGCGTCGCACTGCAAGGCAACATGGACCCGATGATGTTATTTGCATCACCGGAACGGATACGGGAAGAAGTCGGATCGATTCTCGCGGGCTATGGCGAGGGGAGCGGCCACATATTTAACCTGGGACATGGAATTACCCCCGGTGTGAACCCGGACCATGTCACTGCATTTGTCGATGCGGTTATCGAGCTATCGCCGCAGTACCATAGCTAGCGTTAGTCGATACAGACACCCGCACCCACAAGCAGACCAACCTAAACCCCGCCACGTCCGGGCAGAGCTGCCCGCGCAGCGATTAGCTGTAGCTTCTGCGGAGACGTCGGATCTAGCTACAACCCTGCGCTTCGCAGTCGTCGCTATCTCCGTTGCACGGCCAGCAGTGATCCATATCCAACGCCGGCTGATCGGTAGCAGGTTTGCCCACTACTTTTGCCGGGACACCGGCTACGGTAGTGTGCGGTTCGACGGGCTCAAGTACCACACTACCCGCTCCAACTTTGGCGCCCTCTCCAATGCAGATGTTTCCTAGGATTTTGGCGCCTGCGCTGATCAACACGCCGTTTCCGATTTTCGGATGACGGTCGCCATCCTCTTTACCGGTACCGCCTAGGGTGACCGATTGCAAGATCGAAACGTTGTTGCCGACAACTGCGGTCTCTCCGATCACAACGCCGGTCGCGTGATCGATCATGATTCCCTCGCCCAGACGAGCCGCTGGATGAATATCGACGCCAAATTTAGTGCTGGTCCGATTCTGGAAAAACAGTGCAAGCGCCTCGCGACCCTGCTTCCACAGCCAATGAGATACTCGCTGCGCCTGCAGCGCATGAAAGCCCTTGTAATACAAAAAGGGCACATAAAGCTGACTGGTCGCCGAGTCACGATCTAAGACGGCAAGGAGATCGGCGCGCACTTTATCCAGTATCGAGGGGTCCGCTTCAAAGGCTTCAAGCATAACTTCCCTAAGGAGCAGGGAAGAGGCCGCCGGGCTGTCCAGCTGATTCGCAAGGTGAAAGCTGATCGAACGCTCTATTCGATCATGATTGAGAATCGTTGCGTGCAGATAGCTCGCAAGAATCGGTTCGTCCTGCGCATGCTGTCGTGTCTCCTCGCAGATGCGCTGCCAAATTGGGTCATCAACTTCAGGCATCATAATAAGTGACTCCTAGCTTCCTTTGCGTTCTCATATCTGTAATGACGTCAGCAAAACTAACCGCAGCGTGACTATGCATTGCTTCCATCGTACTCGACAGCGTCGGTCTCTCCGTCGTCGCTTGGCGCTGGCTGGGCCTGCAGCCGCCAAAGAACCTGACCACTGGCAGAATACTTATGCTCGAATCGGCTAATCGGTATTTCCTGCTCTCTCACCACTCGAACGGATGCTGGAACACCCAGATGGAAGAGCGCGCCGCCGAACTCCTCAACATAGACCTGCCAGTTGCTCCTCAGTTCTATTATGCCACCTAGTTCGAGAAGATAAACAAATGCTGGGTGACCATGAATGCGTCGGCTTAGATGGGCTGCCTTGGGCCAGGGGTTTGGATAAAAGATGCAGTGTCGCGCCAGCTTTGTCCCTCGCTTCGCCAAATGCCGCCAAATTGATTCACAGTTGGCGTGCAAGAGCGTTGCGTTGGCTGGCAGCGGTTCGGCTTTTTGCAACCGCTTACTCGATTTATCCACGCCCACAATAAAGGCTTCTGGATAGCGCTCTGCAAGGATTCGCGAGCTCATTCCGGTTCCGCAAAAAGAATCCAAGACGATAGGCCGATCTCCTTCGCTCAGCATTTCATCCAGTTTGCTAAGCGCGGGCCTGTCAACGGCTCGTGCCGGCTCTCGCCAGAGCGCTTCCCGGTGCCGCTCTAGTAACTGGAACAGCTTTGGATGGACGTGTTTTTGAGAGCTGTTTACGTCTTTTGAATTTCCAACCATGAACGCCAAGGTCCGCGTGCAGGGGCGGGTGATGATACGGTTAGCACATTCAACTCACAAACAACCAGCAACCTTATGCGTGATGACTTGCGCCCCTACTGGGTAAAGCGTGCCTACCTTCGCTACCGCTCCTGGTACGTGGATTACTTCGTTCGCCCGGAGTGTGCCTCTCTGGGTGAGCATGCAACGTTCATGAAGCCTCGGTATGTGAAAATCGCTGGCCCAAATATACACATTGGGCACAGCTTCACCGCGATTGGTGAACCGATGCACCGCGTCGAGATCGGGGTGTGGGGACGGGAACCTGGGGAGGGCTGTGTGCACATCGGGGACGCGGTGCTCATGAGTCCCGGCGCGAGAATCAGCGCGAGCGATGAAATCCGCATTGGCAATGGAGTCATGATGGCTAACGGCAGTTACATCACCGATTCTGACTGGCACACGATTTATGATCGCACCAAACGCAGCGACAAGGTCACTCCGGTGAAGGTAGGCGATAACGTTTGGCTTGGTGATCACGCGACGATTCTGAAGGGAGTCAGCGTCGGCGAAAACAGTGTGATCGCTGCCCGTTCCGTGGTCACCCGCGACGTACCCGCAAACGTCATCGTTGCCGGTAATCCGGCACAGGTTGTTCGCGAGCTTGATCCAACGCGTGAACTCGTGACGCGTATGGACTACTTCTCTGATCCTCAGTCGCTAGCGGATTTTTTTGACGCCGTTGATAAAGCGGTACTTGGCAAGAACCGGTTCCTGCCTTGGCTGTGGTCTCTGGTATACCCAGCCTCTAAACGTTCCTAGCCCGCCATCGATTGCTGCTGCCCGCTGGAGCTCTACAGAAGCCTCAGCGGCGGTTCCTGCAGTTTTGCGAATTGTTCACGAAGCTCAAGGATGTGATTGGACCAAAAACGTGCATCGCCAAACCAAGGAAAAGCCCGGGGAAAGGCCGGATCTTCCCAGCGCTTTGCGAGCCAGGCAGCGTAACGAATAATGCGAAGCGTTCGGAGCGCTTCGACCCAGCGCAACTCCCTAGCGTCAAAATCATAAAACTCTTCATAACCGGCAATCACTTCAGCCAGCTGTATCTCCATTTCGTGTCGCTCACCGGAGAGGAACATCCACAGGTCCTGAATCGCCGGTGCCGCGCAGCAGTCATCTAGGTCGACAAAGTGAGCCGTATCATCGCGCCAGAGAATATTGCCGCTGTGGCAGTCTCCATGCACGCGCAAGGTCTTCGCGCTGCGCAACTCCGAGATCGGTTCGGCGAGGGCCTGCTCGATGTCGTCCAAAAGCGTCAAGTAAGGGGTGCGTAAGTCGATTGGTACAAACTCATCGGCAACCACCAAGCGACTTTCACGAAGGATTGAGTCGCCATCGAGCGTCTCTCGGTGCTGAAACGCCCGAGCAGAACCGACCGCATGAATGCGCCCCAAAGTGCGGCCTAAGATCAAAAGATTGTCGAGGTTGTCGAACTCGGGAGCATGGCCTCCGCGGCGAGGGAAAACGGTAAAATGAAGATCTCGGTGGGAAAAGATTGAGCGATCATCTGCGTCGAACCAGGGCGCGACTATGGGAATCTCTGAGTCTAGTAACTCGCGAGCAAATTCATGTTCCTCGCGGATTTGCGATGCGTTCCAGCGTCCAGGCCGGTAGAACTTAACGACTACCGGTTCCTCGTCCTCAATACCAACCTGGTAAACGCGATTTTCGTAGCTGTTGAGCGGTAGTAGTCGTGCATCACTGATAAACCCGGCGCTTTCGACAGCGTCGATAATCGTATCGGGGGTTAATACATCGAATGGGTGCTCGCTCACGAACTTTCCTTAATCAGTGCCGTGCTTTTTATCTGTGCGTACACCTGCTCTCCAATCTTCAGCGCTAGCTGATCGAAGGACTTACACGTAATGCGTGCTAGCAGGACTTGCTCTCCCAGCATGAGGCGAAGCAACACGTGTGCGTTACCTACCGTAGAAAACTCTGAGATCTCCACCGGTAAGATGTTTAGTATGCTCGATTGGTCAGGCGCCTCCCGGCAAATGCTTACGTCTCTGGCCGGCACACGAATACGGCAGGTAGCGCCGTTCGATGCATCGAGTTCTTGGCTCAGCCATAGTGTTTGTCCGGCGACTTCGCACTCGGTTAACGCATATTGCTCGTCCCAACGTCTCCGTTTGGCAAGCAACACGCTGGCCGCACTAGGGTTCTCCACCAGGCTCGTATCTAGCCGTCCGAGAATGTCCACAATGGGGCCGCTGTGGGTCGTCCGCCCATCATCAAGCAGCACGATATGATCTGCGATCTCACAAACCTCTTCGATGCGATGGCTAACGTAAACCATAGGTAACTTCAGCTCTGCGCGCACTCGCTTGAGGCAATCTAAGCAGGCTTCCGCTGCAGCATGGTCTAGGTTCGCTAAGGGCTCGTCGAGGAGGAGAATACGAGGGCCGTTGGCGAGGGCTCGGGCAATCGCCACACGCTGTTGCTGCCCTGCGGAAAGGTGGCCTGGGGCGCGATCCATCAACCCATCCAAAGCTAGCCAGTTGCACAGATCATCCACAGAGACCGTATCTCCGGATGCTCTTACTCGCGCATACTCGATGTTCTCGCGCACATTCAGATGAGGAAACAAGCGAGCATCCTGAAACACGTAGGCCAGAGGGCGTTTCCAGTTTTCTACATTGTTACCAGGATCCGACCAGACCTCTTCTCCGCAGGAGATCTCAGCCTGAGAGATGTCTGATCGGAGGCCAGCAATCGCATCGAGAACGCTGGTTTTTCCAGAGCCGCTTGCGCCCAACAGCGCGGTTACGGAATCGCTCGGTGCCACGAAATCGACGGCCAGGCTGAAGTCGTTGCGAACCGATTGGTGGACTTTTACGCGAAGATCGGTCATTTACCCAGCCGCCATCCACGTTTTCGGTAAAGAAAAAAGAGCAGTACAAGAGAAACGGAGAGCAAGGTAAGCGAGAGGCGATGAGCGCTCGCATAGTCGAGCACTTCTACGTATTCATAGAGCGCAATAGAAAGCACTCGGGTTTCTCCCGGTATGCTGCCCCCAATCATTAGGACCACGCCAAACTCACCGAGCGTGTGAGCGAAGCCCAATGCCCCCGCGAGCACAAAAGCGCGTCGGCACAGTGGAACGGTAAGAGACCAGAACTGATCCCAGGGTGAAGCCCCTAAAGTAGCCGAAACCTCTTTCAGAGCCTTTGGTACTGTCGAGAACGCTTGCTGCAGCGGCTGAACGACAAACGGCAGGGAATAGATACAGGAACCTATCACCAGCGCGCTAAAACTAAACGCAAGATTTTCACCAGTAGAAGCCTGCCAAAGCCGGCCGATCAACGAATCCGGAGAAAACGCGATAAGTAAATAAAAGCCGAGCACGGTGGGTGGCAACACGAGTGGCAAGGCGACGATAGACTCGCAAAGCTTTTTAAACAGGCTCTCGGACTTGGCCAACCACAGCGCCAGCGGTGTACCCAGTGCTAATAAGAGCGCCGTCGTTGTCGCCGCGAGCTGAAGGCTCAGCAATACCGCTTGCCATTCCCCTGCGCTCAAGAACATCTGCGATATCCCAAAGAGACTAGCTTTTGCTGGGCCCGATCTTCCCTTAGCCAGCGTAGGAATCGTTTGCCTCTTGGTTGCAGATCGCTTGATCGGATTACAACGCCGTATTGAATCACCGGTGCATAGAGATCTTCGGGTACGAGGACAGCTTCTTGGCTCAAGGATTGGGCCACCAGGGCGAAGGCGGCGCTTCCTTGCTGCTGAAAGCTAAAGGCCTGACTCACGTTACTACCCGTCAGAATCTGTGCTGCCGGCAACTTCAGCCCTAGCGAGTCCAGCACTTCGAGAGCCGCCCGTCCGTACGGCGCGGTGCGCGGAGAAGCGATCGCGATACGGCGCTCACCGAGGGTGTATATGTCTGAAAAAGATTCCGCACCCACGAGTACGAGAGCGCCCCTTGCGTAGCACTCGGCGTTTTCCAACGCAAAGCCGCCGCGGACCAGCTTTTCCGGTCGCTCCTGGTCGGCTGCAAGCAATACATCGAAGGGTGCTCCCCGCGTTACTTGCGCAGTCAAAACACCGGTGGAGGCGGTGACGAACACTATGTGCTCTTCATGCTCGGCTGAGTATTGCCTCGCCAGATGTTGTGCCGCGGCCGAAAAGTTAGCCGCCACCGCGACCGTCAGTGGTTCTAACTCGCCGTCATCAGCGGCGAGAATGCTGGGGCTCAGCGCTTTCAATAAAAAACCTAAGATCGCTACCGCCAACACCGGCTGCCTGCTGACGCAGCTTTCACAGCAAGTCTTGTCCTTAGCCGCGCAGTGAGTTAGCCGGCAGTCCGATTGGAGAACGCGCATCTGCGCACGGTAAGCGGTAGGGAATCGCAATATCATCGCCGCGCATTGTCTCAGCGCTCAGGTGTTCGAGCCAGACAAACGAGATCCACATATGTGGCTCCTTGTTCTAAGCACGCCCTTGCTGCTTCGTTGGCTGTGGCTCCGGTCGTACACACGTCATCGACCAGCAAAACGGACTGCGTTGCGAGAGTGCCGTGCACGGCCATCGAATATTGGAGTGCGCTAATTCGGTCGGCTCGACTGGCGGTCGTTTGGGTTTGGCTCCGTTTCAGTCGCTGGATAAGTGGGTATCGCTTTGTAGGAAGTTGACCTTGCCTGCGTATCAAGGCCTCGCGCAGATCCTCCGCTTGATTGAAGCCGCGTCGCAGTTTGCGGCTCCAGTGCATCGGTACGGAAAGCACGAGTTCGTAGTCGGTGGGCAAAGTGATCTGCTCGCTGATGATATCCGCGACCAGCGTTGCTAGACCGCGCTGGCCTTGATACTTCCAACGCTGCATCAAGAACGCCAGCGCTCGGTCATAGACATAAGGAGCGAAAACGCGGCGGAGTGCTGGGCTCTTTTGCTGGCAGGCGGGGCATGGAGCGCCCGCACAAGCCGGTAAGGCGCAGATTGGACACCCTGCGTCGTTGAGTTCGAGTTCCGTTCGGCAAACGGAGCATAGAGGAAGTTCGCTCTCGGCTTCTTGATCGCAGTAGATGCAGAGTTGCGGCGCAAGTGTATTGAGTAAGGCATAAGCGGCAGCCTTGGTTCTGGAACGCACTGCCCTGTCAACCAAAAAATATTTTTCTGGTTGACCAATTTGCCCCTTCGATTACTATGGTCATTCGCTGTCGGAGTCCACCATGAACGCGCCTTTTGCTACCCCACCTCAAAGTCGAGAAGCGGCTTCTGCCGCCCACTCCGAAAGCACATCGACAGGAAGCACTCAACTCGCGAAGGGTCCTGAAGACCTCGGCGTCGTGCGACACAACTGGACTGGCGCTCAGGTAAAGGAGCTGTTCGAACTTCCGTTCAATGACCTGCTTTTTAACGCTCAACTCGTTCATCGGCAGTATTTTGACCCGAACCAGGTGCAGGTAAGCACTTTGCTTTCTATCAAAACCGGCAAGTGCCCGGAAGATTGCGCCTACTGTCCGCAGAGCACGCGCTATGACACGGGCCTCAAGGTTGAAGACCTGATGGAAGTGGATACGGTACTTACTCAGGCCAAGGCAGCTCGTGAGGCGGGGGCAACGCGGTTCTGTATGGGTGCGGCTTGGCGTTCGCCCAAAGACCGGCATCTCCCCGTATTGACGGCGATGATTGAAGGTGTGAAGGACCTCGGCATGGAGGCCTGCATGACGCTAGGTATGCTCACTGAAAAACAAGCCGGCGCTCTCGCGGGTGCCGGCCTGGATTATTACAACCACAATCTCGATACATCGCCGGAGTACTATGGAGATATCATCACAACGCGAACCTACCAGGATCGTATCGATACGCTAGGGCGTGTACGGGAAGCAGGTATGAAGGTCTGCTCCGGAGGAATTGTCGGCATGGGCGAGAAGGCGGAGGATCGCTACGGATTGCTACAGCAGCTGGCGAACTTCCCCGAACATCCCGAGAGCGTACCGATCAATATGCTGGTTAAGGTTTCCGGTACGCCGCTAGCGGATAATCTGGATGAGGCTGACGATCTAGACCCGTTCGAGTTCGTAAAAACCATCGCCGCTGCTCGAATCATGATGCCAGCTTCGCACGTGCGCTTGTCAGCGGGTCGCGAGAATATGAACGAGCAGACACAGGCCCTGGCGTTCCTGGCGGGCGCTAACTCGATCTTCTATGGCGAGAAGCTCCTGACCACAGCCAACCCCAAGGCCAATGCTGACATGGAGTTGTTCGATAAGCTCGGCATTCGCCCGGAAGAACGCACCGTCGATCAACCTCCTTCGGAGGATCCTCGCTTTTATGATGCCACCGTACGCCGTTGAGGATTTTTAGCGGATTTGTCCGCCAAATCCTGTCTCCCCATCCGTGCTGCCCAGCGGATCGCCAAGAAACTGATTCAATTGGTTGATCCCGCCTTCTCTGTTCCACGACTGATAACGGAATAGGTCAAGTCCATCGGTGCTACCGGACAATACTCTGACAACTCCCGCCTTCATCTGAGCGTTGGCATTTGCGCTAGGCCAACCGCTAGCTAGCTCGGAGAAACCGTCGCCATCGTAATCGCCAACCGCAAGCACCGGCGATGACAAATCATTACTCTGTTGGTCTAGTAGGGGGGTCGACAATGAACCATTGCTGTCGAAAGCGCCGCCAGACACCAGCCAAACGCTCTTCTCCGGATCAGGACTGCCGTCTACACACGGGAACACAGCCCAATAGGTCCCCGCCCCCGAAGATTCCGCTTCAGCGGTCCCTCTAACTAGGAGCTCGCTACAGCCATCAAGATCGAAATCCGCAGCAACTAACCCGGCTGCGAAGTTCGATGATAAACGCGTATTGCTGGGCCCGGTCCAAATCAAGCTAGGAGCCGTGAATGATTGGGAGTCAGCTGTTATTCCACCACCATCTCCAATAAACACCTGCACGACGCCTTCGCTTCTCTCCTCCTCACCACTGCTGAGAGAGCCCGGTGTTTCGCCTGGAACACCCACTGCCAGATCTGGGTGCCCATCATCATTGTAGTCCCCTACTGCAATTGCAGCAGCGAACCGATCTTGCCCCTCTACGGACCCTGACGGATCGCCCAGGTCGTCGTCCGCTATACCGTCACCATCATCGTCTTCGAAAAGACCTCCTTGCCAAAGGCTAAGGTTACCTTCAGCGGTTAGTCCATCCTCGGATCCAGGTATTATCGCTAGTGCTCCGGCGTTAGTCTCCAGGTCTGTGTCCAGTTCGGAACCATCCGGGCGAAGAGCTAGGGCTTCAAATGGTATGCCCACGATAAGGTCGTCTATGCCGTCTCCGGTCAAATCACCGCTGGTCAAGACCAAACCAAACCTGTCTAAGCGATCTGAAGTACCTATTAAGTCTCCGAGAGAACCATTGGAATCGAGACCGTTCGTTTGCGACCAAGTTTGGTTTCCATCGCTTTGCAAACCGCTCGCGGATCCATAGATGACATTTACGATGCCCACTTGTACTTCATCGGCAAGCTCTTCTTGAGGCACCCCAATTGCAAGATCTGAGTATCCATCCTTGTTAAAGTCCCCAGACGCTAGCTCTTGACCGAAAAAATCATCGACCTCACGGCCACCTAGGATGTCTCCGAGATCTGCATCGACTACACCGTCACCATCTGCATCGGCCAGGCCTCCATTTTGCGACCAAACCTGATTATTCGTGGCTACGATGCCTAGAGCGCTTCCATAGACCACCCTAACCGCACCGGCATCCTCAAAGCCGTCTACAGCGAACTCCGGATAACCAATCGCAAGATCGGAATAGCCATCCCCGTTGAAGTCAGCAGATTCTAGGGGCAAGGGTCCCGTACCGCCTGGCAGCCCGATGAGCAATCCAGAGATATCGCCATTTTCCTCGGTCAGCGCCGTACCCTGGATGAGTTGTTGTCCGATCGTTGAAACTCCTTCCGCGGTGCCATAAAGAATGTTGATGTTTGTTTGATCCTCGACCGGGTCAGAGCTTGAAGCCGTTGATGAAATAACCAAATCGTCATAGCCGTCGCCATTAAAGTCCGTTGCGGGCTTCCTAAAAACCGGGGACAAGAAAAACTTCTGATCAGATTGGAGTATCGCTAGAAGATCCTCGTTTCCCGCAAAACCTTGCGTGCTAAGGCTGCAGTTTTGCGTTGAGCCGCCGCAAAAATGCCTGTCGTCGGTTTTCCATCCAATGAATTCAAAGCCCGCTTCGGCCTCCGCTCGAAAATCTTCTTCGAAATTTGCATCAGTAACGTCTATTTCGCAGACCGTGTTTCCTGGGCAGTCGTTCTCAAATGCATTAGCTTCCACGACACCGCCCGGTGGGACGTCGATAACAATTTTGCAGCTCGCCAGCGCGCCTGCGGCTGTGACGATAAGAGCTAATTTCCAGTTCATTATGAAACTCCTGCGCTAAGGAACTCGCTGGTGACTGCACAATAAGGAGATTTAACCAGTGAGTCTCCGAACAGATCGACCTATGATTTATTGATATTCAGTTTGTTAACACGACGCGCGTATTGTGCAACCGCGATAAATCTCTCCGAACCGGTTGGTTAGGGACGATACGCTATCTGGCATCCGACGATTTGAAGCCGTTGTGATTTCCGGATACAGCATGCAATAAAGGCTGTGAGCATGCAATCTAGCAGCCATTGAGATCATTTTTTAGAGGTGTCTCGGGCGTAGTAAGTAATCACTATGGGCCGGACGCCTGTAACTTCTATTACTACAATAGATAGAGCGACGCTCGGGTACCCGGCACTAAAACTCCTCTGGCTGAATGGGAAATGAAAGTAACTTTTGGTTATACTTGCACCAAAGTTAACACTGAACACATGCATCGTAGCGTTAATAAAGCGATGCGTAGAAGACGAAAAAGCAAGGGGGAAATGATGCCTGCATATAAAGCTCCGCTTCGCGATATCCAATTTGTAATGAACGAAGTCCTGGATACGGAAGCGCTGTACAAATCGTTACCGGGGTACGAAGAAGCAACACCGGATCTTATGAGTGCCATCATCGACGAAGGCGCGAAGTTTGCGGAGGAAGTTCTATCGCCGCTCAATCAAAGCGGTGACGAAGAGGGCTGCGTGTGGTCTGAAGAAGGCGTAACCACTCCAGAAGGATTTGCCGACGCCTACCGTCAATACGTGGAGAACGGCTGGCCTGCACTCTCCGCAGAAGCCGAGTATGGCGGTCAGGATATGCCTAACATGCTGGGCATTGTCATCAACGAACTTGCAGGGACCGCCAACTGGTCCTGGCTTATGTATCCTGGCCTATCTCACGGTTGTATCAAAACCTTAGAGGAGCACGGCTCCGACGAGCAGAAATCTCGCTACCTTCCCAACCTAATCAGCGGTCAGTGGACCGGCACGATGTGCCTGACCGAGTCCCACTGCGGTTCTGATCTTGGCTTGCTGCGCACTAAAGCGGAGCCGCAAGCTGATGGAAGCTATGCGATTACCGGGACCAAGATCTTCATCTCCGCCGGTGAGCACGATATGGCCGACAACATCGTGCATATCGTGATTGCTCGCTTACCGGATGCGCCCGAGGGAACGAAGGGGATTTCACTTTTCGTCGTCCCTAAATACAACGTAAATGAAGATGGCAGCCTTGGTGAGCGCAATGGCGTGCACTGTGCTTCCATCGAGAAGAAGATGGGCATCAAAGCCTCGGCCACTTGCGTGATGAACTTTGATGGAGCCAAGGGCTACCTGATCGGTGAACACGGTCGCGGTCTGAATCTAATGTTCACCTTCATGAATACCGCTCGGATTGGTACGGCTATTCAGGGGCTTGCCCACGCAGAGCTGTCCTACCAAGGTTCACTCGAGTACGCGCGTGAGCGACTCGCAATGCGTAGCCTCTCGGGACCGAAAAACCCCGACGGTCCTGCCGACCCCATCATCGTTCACCCGGACGTTCGGCGCATGCTGCTCACCCAGAAAGCAATCGCTGAAGGCAGTCGAGCCTTACTCTACTACCTTGCACAGCTTGGTGACGTATTGGATCGCGCCGACGAGGAACGAGCGAAAGAGGCTGATGATCTGATGGCATTGCTAACGCCCATCGCCAAGGCATTCGTAACCGAAGCTGGGTACGAGGCCGCGAATCACGGCGTTCAGATTTATGGTGGACATGGCTTTATCCGCGAATGGGGCATGGAACAGATCGTCCGTGATGCACGTATCGCTATGCTCTATGAGGGCACTACCGGTATCCAGGCTCTTGACCTACTCGGACGGAAGGTACTTGGATCCGGGGGCAAGTTGCTGATGAGCTTTACTCAACAGATGGACGAGTACATCAAAGCCAATGATGCGCCCGAGTATGAGGAGTTCCTCAAACCGCTTGCTGCCTACAAGGACGAGTGGCTAGAAATCTCTCTGAAGGTTGGCGAGCGGGCGATGGAGAATGCGGATGAGGCAGGTGCGGCCGCCGTCGACTATCTGATGTATGCCGGCTACGTCGTACTTGGTTACTTCTGGGCTCAGATGGCAATCATTGCTCAGCAGAAAATTGCGGCAGGCGAGGGCGACACCTCGTTCTACGAAGCCAAATTGATGACTGCGAAGTTCTACTTCGATCGTCTTCTCCCAAGAACGCGGGGCCATAAAGATGCTCTGCTATCGGGAGCTGACAATCTGATGGCTATGCCAGAAGCTATGTTCGCGTTCTAAGAAATCGGTTCAAAGCCAGCACTTTGCTGGCGAAACTAGGAAAAACGGGCGCATAATCAGCGCCCGTTTTTTTGTGGGCGTGACTTGCACATGAAAGATGAAGAGCAGACAGGCGATCTAGAAAACAGCAGCGAGGACGGGCCCAGTGATGAGGCTCCCCCGGCTCTGTATCCTGAGGATCAGCAGCGCGTGGATGAATTCTTAAAGCGCGGCGTTAATTCAGTCGAACGAAAACCGTTCCGGCCTATTCTCCTAATGCTGTTGCTGATTGTAGTTGTCACAACTTTGAGTCTTCTTAGCCAGCTTATCGCCAACCTGGGAGGCGTGTACTGACCAAGCGGATGTTTGCTAGTATCCCGCCCCCGCAAAACGGGAAGTCGGTGTGTAGCGCAGCCTGGTAGCGCACTTCCTTCGGGAGGAAGGGGTCGGAGGTTCAAATCCTCTCACACCGACCAATCTCAAAGTGTAGGCTCTCGGTCTTCAGCTCCTAGCTACAAAATAAAACAGTCCCTTTCAAACCGCGTTGCTACGAAGTCAATAAAAGCTCTCACTCGAAGAGGCATGTTTTCCCTTGATGGGTAGCACAGATACAGGCTTTGAAGCGGGGCGGCGTACTCGTACATCACTAGTTTTAGATCGCCATTTCCTACCGCCTCGCCGCTGTAGTAGCCATCGAACTGAATTAACCCCATGCCTCTAAGGCCCGCTTCGAGGAGGGCGTCGGGGTCGTTGAAGGAGAACGCGCCCTTGGTCTGGACACGCCGAACTTCACCATCGAGTTTGAAGGCCCACTCCCACAAAATGCCGTTAGTGAACCGGAACTGCAGACATTCGTGGCTATCAAGTTCCTGTGGGTGAGACGGCTCCCCGTGCTCTGCTAAATAGGCCGGCGACGCCATCGTATAAACGGGCAGTATCGATAACTCTCTGGCTATCATTGTCGAATCTGTAGGCGCGCCAATACGAAATGCCACGTCTACCGGGTCATCGACAAAGTCCCGAACGTTATCGCTCGCATCTAGATCGATCTCAATTTTCGGATGAGCATCGCGGAATTCACAGAGCAAAGGTACGAGTGTCTTCACTGCAAATCGTTTAGTTGCACTAATACGCAGAGGACCCGCGACTAATCCGCGGCTTTCCTGAAATAGATAATCGATTTCCTCTAACTCTTGCAGGGGTGTGCGCGCACGTTGGAAAAGCAGAGAGCCTTCGGGGGTCAAACTCATCTTTCTCGTGGTGCGGTTAAACAACTTTACCCCGTATTCCGCTTCAAGACGTCTAACGTTCTGACCCACTGCCGCGGCGGATATACCCAGCCCCCTCCCGGCGGCAGCGAAGCTCCCCAGCTCCGCGGTGCGCATGAAAGAGGCCAGGGTGGTTGATGCATAACGGCTCATTAGAAATATCCAGTTTCTAGTGAATTAACTATACATCATCTTATCTTTATTAATACTTGCACCTATTCTCCCAACATCGAATGAACGGGAGTAACCCTAATGACTGAACTCACTTACCTTGTTCGCAAGCGATCAGATCTCGACGAAACGCAGTTTCTGTCTGCGTGTGAACGCTATGAAGCCTTTCTCAGAGCCAGCGCGATAGCACTTGGTATTAAAGATATTTGCGTGCAGCAGAAGATGAATACGATTTGTCAAAAGTGTTTCGCGATCTCCCGCAAGCTTGAAGAGCCGGCATTTGATGCGCAAATCAAAATGTCCTGGGACACCATGGACGATTACATCGACGGTGCTGGATCACCTACCGGTATTGCCGCTATGGATGCATTGGTTGTTGAGGAGAAAAAGTTTATCGACCTAGGAAAATCCCAGGCGTTCTTTTTAGACAAAGAAATCAAGCGGACAGCGGATAACACGGCTGAAAGTGGATCACAAACAATTTCTTCTTGATCCATAAATATATCTTCGCATTATCAATCGAATCACAACTGACTACTCTAATCGCACAGTCAATCAGTCATCGCTAAGTTTGCGAATGACGAATGTTTTTTGGAGCAAAGCAATGAAGACAGATACAGCCAGAAAAGCAACTTTGTTTGCCCTAAGTGGACTGGCGGCTGCCGTCGCAGTCGGTACAGGCCAGGTGAGCAACGTACAGGCAGAAGAGCCCACACCTATTGTCGCCTCGGTTGGCCCTACGGTGACCGTAGCTCAGCCTACCGTCAAATCAATCACCGAGTGGGACGAATACACCGGCCGCTTTGAGGCGGTCCACAATGTTGAAATACGAGCGCGCGTATCCGGATACCTCACAGATGTCGCTTTCGCAGGCGGAGACATTGTTGAGGAGGGTGATCTTCTCTTTCGCATTGATCCGCGTCCCTTCGAAGCAGAACTCGCCTCAGCAGAGGCGGTACTAGCGAGCGCTGAAGCGGCCCTCGAAAACGCAAGAAGTGAGGCGACTCGTGGTCAGAGTTTGCTGGAACGGCGCGCCATCAGCCAAGAAGAGGCGGATCGTCGTGTTCGTGTTCTCCTCCAGGCAGAGGCTCAGCGCGAGTCGGCGAAGGCCGATGTTACTAGAGCCGCACTCAATCTAGAGTTTACGGAAGTACGTGCGCCCGTTTCTGGACGCATTTCCGATGATTTCGTGAGTGAAGGTAATCTCATTGTCGGCGGAGCCGCGGGCGGAACCTTACTCAGCACAGTGGTTTCCCTAGATCCGATCCATTTCGAGTTCACGGCCAGTGAGGCCGATTACCTGAAGTACCTTCGTCTCGCCCAAGACGGCGCCCGAGAAAGTGGTCGCGAGACGGCGCACCCGGTGCAAGTGAAGCTGATGGACGAAAGCAGTTTCGATCACGAAGGGTACCTATCTTTTGTTGACAACCAGCTCGACAGATCTACGGGCACTATGCGCGGCCGTGCCACACTAGCCAACCCCGACGGTCTGCTCTCTCCAGGGATGTTTGGTCGTCTTCAGCTTATCGCTTCCGGTGAGTACAGCGCGGTGATGATTCCCGACTCCGCTGTGCAGACGGACCAGGGTCAGAAGTTTGTCTGGACTGCCATTGAGGACAATACGGCGCATCGTCAGGCGGTAACACTCGGTCCGATCGTAGACGGTCTTCGCATCGTCCGTGTGGGTCTTGAGCCGACCGATCGGGTGATTATTTCCGGTACGCAGTTCGTTCAGGCCAATGCGCCTGTGGAACCGGTGAACGACACCATGCAACAAGTCGCTGCGCGCTAGCGACAGGAAGATTTCAGGAGGAATTCACCATGCGCATTGCACACTTCTTTATTGATCGTCCGATCTTCGCTAGCGTCATTTGGACGCTGGTGATGATCATCGGAGCCGTTGCGTACCGGTCGTTGCCCGTTGCCCAATACCCGGATATTGCGCCGCCTACGATCCAGGTTAATGCAACTTACCCTGGTGCCTCGGCGGAGACGATCGCTGACACCGTAGCGGCTACGCTGGAGGAGGAAATCAATGGCGTAGAAAACATGCTGTACATCTCGTCTCAGTCTACCTCAGCCGGTACGGCAACGGTCACCGTGACCTTCGAGCCGGGCACAGATCTAGACACCGCGCAGGTACTGGTTCAAAACCGTGTTGCGCTTGCCGAACCTCGCCTTCCGGAGACCGTGCGTCGCCTTGGTATATCGACCATAAAGTCCAATCCTGATGCCTTGCTCGTAGTGCACCTCTATTCTCCAGACGAAAGCCGGGATCAGCTCTACATCTCCAACTACGCACGCCTCCAAATGCGTGATCGTTTGCAACGCTTGGAGGGTGTTGGCCAGATCCAGAGCTTCGGGTTTCGTGAATTCTCAATGCGCGTTTGGATCGACCCGAACCGGGCAGCTGCGCTTGGTCTTACCGGCGCTGATATTTTGACCGCCCTGCGAAGCCAAAACGTTGAAGTTGCTGGCGGCGTCCTCGATGCACCACCCACTGGTGCCCAAGGCGCGTTCGAGGTGAGCGTGCAGACCCTAGGACGTCTGTCCGAGCCGCAAGCCTTTGAGAACATCATTGTAAAAGCCGAAGACAACGGACGGCAGGTTCGCCTGCGCGACGTTGCTCGGGTAGAACTGGGCGCAAGAGACTACAACGCTAATGCAAAGCTAGATCAGTATCCGGCGCTGGCCATGCTGTTCAACCAGCAACCGGGATCTAATGCGCTTGAGACGGCGGAGCGGATTGTGAGCACCGTCGATGAGATGTCGGAGAACTTTCCGGAAGGTCTCGCCTACGAGATCATTTGGAATCCCACGGAGTTTGTCGCGGAATCGATTCACGAAGTGGAGAAAACCATTCTTGAAGCCGTGATTCTCGTATCGCTGGTGGTCTTTGTTTTTCTGCAAAGCGTCCGTGCTTCCATCATCCCGATTCTGGCCATACCTATATCGCTCATCGGCACCTTTGCAGTTATGCAGGCTTTTGGATTTACCCTAAACAACTTGTCCCTCTTTGGCCTAGTACTCGCGATCGGGATCGTTGTGGACGACGCCATCGTGGTCGTGGAGAACGTCGAGCGAAAGATACACGAAGGTATGACACCCCGTGATGCGGCCTTCTCCACGATGGACGAGGTGGGCGGTGCTCTTATATCTATCGCGCTGGTCCTTTCCGCCGTTTTTATTCCGACGGCCTTCTTGGAAGGTATCTCTGGCGAGTTCTACCGTCAGTTCGCAGTCACCGTAGCCTCGGCCACCGTGATCTCAGCCGGTGTGTCCCTCACTTTGTCACCTGCTCTGTCGGCGTTGCTGTTGAAGCCTCGTAAGAACGCGGCTGAGCTCAAGCTTTGGGAGCGTCCGCTAGCGGCGTTCTTCCGCAACTTCGATCGTGGCTTTGATGCAGCGGCAAATGGCTATGCAGCACTGGTACGAAAGCTGGTACGTCTCACTCTCGGTGTACTCGTGGTCTACGGAGGTCTGGTTTTCGCTACCGGCTATCAGTTCAACAATGCGGCGCAGGGCTTCGTGCCGGCGGTCGATCAAAACTATCTGATCACTGTGGTGCAACTGCCACCCGGTGCGTCCTTGTCACGTACCGAGGCGGTGATGGATTCGGTCATTGAAAAAGGCCTTGCCCATAAGCACATCGAACACGCCGCCGCCTTTGCGGGACTAGACGGCGCAACGCTGACCACCGCTTCAAACGCAGCGGCCGTGTTCTTCACAATGACGGATATTGGAGATCGATTGAATGACGGCTTTGATCGCGATCGTATTCTCAATGATCTACGTAATTCATTCACCGATGTGCGTGATGCCTTTGTGTTGGTGATTCCGCCCCCTCCTGTTCGTGGCATTGGTAACGCCGGAGGCTTTAAGGGCTACGTTCAGGATCGCGCCGGAATTGGCTACGAAGCGCTGGAAGCGCAAGCTTGGAGTCTTGCTATGGCCGCCAACAATGCGGACGCAACGAACTCTGCTTTCACTACGTTCAACACGAAAACACCACAATTGTTTACCGATATCGACCGGGTCAAGGCCGAACAGCTTGGGGTATCCGTAGAGGATGTCTTCTCTACCCTGGAGATTTATCTAGGCTCAGCCTACGTAAATGATTTCAACGCGTTCGGTCGCACATTCACGGTCACCGCGCAGGCTGAAGATCGATACCGTAAGAGCAAGGAAGACATTGCCCGCTTGCGCGCTCGCAATGCGGAAGGTGACATGGTGCCCATTGGTACCGTCGCTACCTTTAAGGACATCACCGGTCCTAATCGAGTTGCTCGCTATAACCTTTATCCTGCGGCCGCTGTCCAGGGCGACGTTGTACGGGGCTTTTCCACCGGTGAAGCTTTGGATACCGTTGAAGCCTTGGCTCGGGATACTCTAGCACCGGGCTTTGGCTTCGAGTGGACCGAACTCGCGCTCCAGGAGCGCAGTGCCTCCGGTACGGCGGTGATTGCCTTCAGCCTGGCAGTGTTATTCGTCTTCCTCCTGCTTGCGGCTCAGTATGAAAGCTTGACCCTACCCTTTGCCGTTATCCTGATCGTGCCGATGTCCTTGCTGGCTTCGTTGACGGGGGTATTAGCTCGGGGCTTGGATCTGAACATACTGGTACAGATTGGATTCGTGGTCCTAATCGGGCTCGCAGCAAAGAACGCGATCCTGATCATCGAGTTTGCCAAACAGGCGCGAGAGCGCGGTGCCAGCGCCCAGGATGCCGCCGTGGAAGCGGCTCGTCTGCGCCTACGTCCCATCTTGATGACGTCTTTTGCCTTCATCCTGGGTGTCGTACCCCTCATGGTCGGCACAGGGGCAGGCTATGAGATGCGCCAATCTCTTGGAACTGCCGTGTTCTTTGGAATGCTCGGTGTTACCGGCTTCGGATTGCTGTTTACACCGGTGTTCTATGTCGCTACCGAGTGGGTTCGGGATCTCTTCGGAGGGTCTCACGACGATGTAGCCGATTCCTACCAAGACGAGCAGACAGGGTCGCGGCTTTCCGCTAGCGACCGTACTTTAACGGCCGCTGGTTCCAACTAACTAACCTATGAGTCATCAAGGAGTAGCGCGAGTTGAAACACCCCAGCGAGAGCTGGTGCTAAGGAACAGGCAGCAAACCGTCGATCTGAGCAATGCGTTCGCTGGTGGTTTCAAGAAACGCCCGTAGTCGCAGCGTCTGATGTCGAGCTGGCAAGTAAGCGACCTGAACTGGGAGGAAAGGAGCGCGCCAGTCCGGTAGCAGGTCGGTGAGTAGGCCGTCCTTTAGCTCCTCACTAATGAACCACCTTGGTAGTACCGCCATTCCGATACCCGCCAGGGTGGCCTCTTTAAGCGCAAAGATGTTGTTCGTTCGCATCCGTACTTTGGGATTGAAGAGATACTCCCTCTTGCGAGAGGAAAGCGAAATACGACCGCCCTCGTAGGGCTCCAGGGCGACTAGCGGCAAACGCTCTGAAGCATTCGGCGTCATTCCCTCGGAGGAGCCGATCAGCCCTGGTGCACAAACAAGCAGCCGCTCGACCCGGGCCAAGGGTCGAACAATCAACGACTCATCGGAGATAGGCCCCACTCTTATCCAGCAGTCGCAGCCAGCTTCTGCAAAGCGTATCGGCTGATCGTCTAGTTCTAGAGTCAGCGCGATGCCAGGGTGTTCTAACTGAAAATCGCAAATCACTCGCGCAATTAACTGCTGCCCCAAGGCAACAGGCGCAACGACTTTTAGTTTTCCGTGGATCGAGCTATCGGCTGACCGATACTTTTCCTCTACGGCTTCCCACTCATCTAGGAGCCGCCGAGCATCCACCAGACGCTCGGCGCCCGCCTCTGTCAGACTCAGCGAGTGAGTGGTTCGCCGAATCAATTGGGTGTTCATGTTCGACTCTAAATCAGCCAGCTGACGGCTTGCCGAAGGTTGGGAAAGGCCGAGTGTCTTTGCTGCCGCACTGATGCTCCCCGCTTCGGCAATGCGAACGAAGGTCTCCAGCAGCGTGATGCGATCAAGCGGCTTGCTCATACGTAATACGTATTTCTGTAATAGATCTTATATGTCTACCGAATTATCGGATTATTCGCAATAGTGTCCTCAACGCTACACATTCTTAAGCAGGAGGAACAACCATGAACATCAACAAAACTTTCGACCTTGGCGGCGAGCACACGGTAAACCGGCTTGGTTTTGGCGCTATGCGACTAACTGATCAGCCGGGCAACTTCGGCCCGTATCCCAAGTGGGATGAAGGAATTGCACTGCTTCGCCACGCTGCAGACCTGGGTGTTCAGTTTTTCGACTCAGCCTACGCCTACGGCCCTGGATGGGCAGATCGTCTGATCGGCGAAGCCCTGGAAGCGCGCCGCGACGGGCTTGTCATAGCGACAAAGGGTGGCGTCGCAAAGCCTGCACCCAATCAAATCGTGATAGACGGCTCGCCTGCGGCGCTCAATGCTCAGATAGATGCGTCACTCGTGAACCTTAAAACCGATCGAATAGATCTGTTTCAGCTGCACCGAGTCGATCCTAATGTGGCGATCGAGGAGTCCATTGGCGCAATCGATGACGCTCGGAGAGAAGGCAAGGTTCGGATGATTGGTGTGTCAAACGTCAACCGAGACCAGCTTGATCGCGCACTGAATACAGCACCCATCGTTTCTGTGCAGAACCGCTTCAACAGCTCAGAAACCGCTGACGCAGATCTCGTCGAATACACAGCCAGTCTGGGCATCGCGTTTCTTCCCTATGGTCCCTTAGGTGCGCACCCAATGAGGCAAGGCGCCGCGCTTCCTGCTCTTGAGGCTCTCAAATGGCTTCTTGAGAAATCGCCAAACGTGATTGTCATTCCGGGCACAACTTCCCTCAAGCACCTGCAAGAGAACGTGCGTGCTTTGGATCACATTTAACACACACTTCAGAGAGATATTGGCAATGAAAATTTTAGTAATCGCACTAGCAGCGGCGATGAGCTTCGCCCAATCAACCCCCCTTGTGGCAGACGTTCCCCCACCAAACCCATTGGCGCAGATCAGAGCCGAACACGTGATGATTTCTACCGACTCCTACGAAGATACGATTCGCTGGTATGGAGAAAAACTAGGCTTTCGTGTTCAGCACGAGTGGACCGTTCCCGAGTTTCCCGGAGTGAAGCTCGCGTACATCGAACTCAATGGTTTCATCATCGAAGTAGTTGAAACACCTACTCGATTCCAGGAGAAGGAGACGCCAAAAAACCTCGGAGCCGCGCTGAGTGAGCGGGGCTTCGGTCATCTGGCGTTTCTGGCGGCCGATGTTGACGAGGTCGCGAAGGAGCTTGAGCGACGCGATGTCAAACTGATCGTACCGCCCACTTCCTTCCCCGACTCGGGTCGACGGCTGATTTTTGTTCAAGACAACAATGGGAACTATATCGAGATCCTTACTCCGCTATCGGCCTACAAGGCGAAGGGAAAGTAATGAGCGCAAAACTACACCGGACTATTACAACTTGGGCGGCCGTGTATCCAATCATTACCTGCCTGATCTTCATTTTAGAACCGTTGATCAGCGCTTGGCCGATACCGATTCGTACCCTGCTGCTGAGCAGCATCATGGTTCCGGTAATGGTGCTCTGGGCGGCTCCAGCGATCAACCACTTAGTCGGCCCAGCGGCCGAAGCCGCGTCAGAGCCAAAGCAACAACCTGGGCAACAACCAATCCAGCCCAAACCGAACCTCAATCACCTGCCTTGAGAACGCCTCTAGGGCAACAAAGATAGCTAGACGGAGGGAAACGTAGACTGTTTACAAATCGACGGACTCATCGGCAATCTACAAGCCCGAGTGAGGCAGGTTGCCGCAAATCCCTACAAACTCCTGGTCCGCGCTCGAGAACTTCGTAGGGAAACACAGGGAGATTCTGATCCGCGATTCGCACAGGCGTCACCGCTTGCTGCCATCGCTACAGATAATTACCCCGGGCCTTAAACTTCACTCCACCGCTCGCTCTTTGGCTCGCTGAAACGCCGGTCGATCCAGATTTCGAGCGAGGTAGGCGCCCAGGCTAGGGTAGGGTTCAAGCAGACCTAAGGTCGCAGCCATGGAGACCATGTAGGTGATTCCAAAATCGGCGCCGGTCATACGATCGCCCAGAATAAATGTGTTGTCGCCGAGCTTGTTAGCGATGTGGCCAAAGTGCAATTCGACCTCCGGATCGGCAAAACCATCCAATAGGGGCTGGCCACCTGTCCGCATCGAGAGCAGTTTCATTAGCAGAGGTGAAAACACCGATCCCTCTGGGTAATGAAGCCACTGGGTATATTCTGCCCATGCGGCATCGCCTCCCCCGGGTCCAAACACGCCGTCGGTATCATATCTCTTAAGAAGGTAGGCGGTTATAGCTCCGGACTCAGACAGAATCATTCCATCGTCTTCAATTACCGGTGACTTCCCAAGAGGGTGAATGTTACGAAGCTCTGGGGGAGCCCGCATCGTTTCTGGATTACGATGATATTCGACCAGGTCGTATT
>JBCBZV010000206.1:0-5018 GCA_039815155.1 Pseudomonadota bacterium | reverse complement strand
CGGCCAATCTCATTGAGAGACTCACCCTTACGCCATCGTTCCCACATCAGGGCTTTGTCCGCTTCGGTGTAACGAATCCTCGTGGGGTATGTCATAAGCAACATCCTTCTCTGCTTCAGCAGAGTCTAGGTGTTGCAACGACCCTTTGAATTCACAATACGATAGCGGGCGTGAAGCGCTGCAAAATTCATTCTGCACTCGCGTGTTGATTATCTTTTGACAGACTTTTCGCCGAGCCAAGCAAAAACAAGATCTCCAAGATGCCGTTTTTTTCGGACTCTCCGCTCTCTTGCGTAACCTCCGAGTGATTCTCTCGGTTCGGTTTCTTGCTGATTCGGCGCCGATAAAAACTTGCCGACAGAATTGAAACCAAAGAGTATTTTTAGAGAACACTAATGTGGACGACGGAGTATCAAGAGGAAGAACAAAAACGACCCCACTCCCTTTAGGGCGCTGTTAAGCATTCGCCATAGATCCGTCAATGACGTACACTGAGTCGATGTATACGGTCATTGAAACACCAACTTTCCAAGAAGATGCTAGACGCATTTGGTCTGAGCAGGAGCGTGGAGCATTTTGTGCGTGGCTCGCAGCTAATCCAGAGGCAGGTGACGTTATTCCAGGTAGTGCCGGTTGCCGTAAAGTTCGTTGGTCCATGCTAGGCGTAGGAAAGCGCGGCGGTGCCCGCATTATCTATTTCAACAAATTGACATCCGGGGAAATCTGGTTGCTGGTGATTTACACCAAGAGTGTTCGAGGCAACATGCCCGCTTATATTCTCAAGGCAGTTCGCGAGGCAATTGAAAATGAGTAAGGTATCAAAAACTATTACGGGCGCTGAGGTTGGCGAAAAACTGCTTCAATCGGTACGTGAAATGAAAGCGGGCAAGGTGGCTAGAACAACGACGATTGCTGCCAACGAAGTAGCAGCCGCGCGCCTGAAATCAGGCCTCTCACAGACCGAATTTGCGCAGGCTCTTCAAATTTCTCCACGTACGTTACAGGAGTGGGAGCAGGGCCGTCGTACACCATCAGGTGCTGCAAGGGCATTAATCCAAATTGCGTTTCGGCATCCCGAGGTGATTCGTGAAGGCCTCCATGGTTAACAAGCCCACGCAACGGAGCGCGGGCATCGCGCTCTTGTCGGCGGCGTTCGGTCTAAAGGAGTAACCGTCATGAATTGGGATGCTGTCAGCGCGTTAGGTGAGTGGGTTGGTGCACTAGCTGTGCTGGCCACGCTGGTTTATCTGGCACTTCAGATTAAACAAAGTTCTCAGAGCACGCGTGCAAACATAGAGCTTGACGCTTCCCGGCAACTTGCACTTTTGGTGGCACGCGTCTCTGCTGACTCAAATTTGAAACGTATTTACGATGAAGTTGCGCAATGTAAGCCGTTATCTACTGAAGACCAACGCGACTACCTTTGGTTTTTAGCTGAGGTTTTCCACTCTGCTGAAGGCGTATACATCCAATACGTGAAAGGCTTTCTATCAGAGGATATTTGGAGCGAGTACGAGCGTCTTATGGTGGGCTTATTACAATCGGAAGAAGCACAGAAATGGTGGGAGGATTCTCGTAGTCCGTTTTCGGCGCCCTTCAGGAACTGTGTGCAAGCCATGCTCGATAAGTCCGCTGATTGGTTACCGATCGGAACCAAGTGAATTCTGAATATCAGAGACAGTCGACCTAAAGAGCAGCCAGATGGATGTCTGATTCGGGTCGATCGAACGCGGTTTTATCCATTGAATGGATCGACAGCTGTCCCAAGAGCAGACGTGCCGACATCGCGAGTTAGCGTGAAAAGTCGGCGAAGACCTGCCCTTGGTTCGGCAACGAGTTTGAGGTGAATTCTCAAACATCGCCTCCCTCTTCCTGGTCCCTAATGATAACCGTCAGAAAATTGGCAAAGCAGGCAAAAGCAAAGATCATCTAATGGATCAAAAGTAGCAGGAAGGGTCACGCCTCACCAATGTACGCGACCTTGGCTATCTGCGGCAGCCAGGCGGCGCCAAGGCCGATGCCGTTGCTGGCTACATTCGCCCTGAGCATAGAGAATCTTTGCCTTGCACCCAATTCCCTGGCAACAGAAGGTCCCTGTTTGGCCCGTAAACACATGATGACAAGGGCTCTGAGGACAACAACCTGGAGCGCTCACTTCAGGCTCACTGGCTGACGCTTCCTGAACGAGTCCGGTGCGAGAGCCAGTATAATGCTGGAAAACCCGACAAGACCGATCCCGAACTCTACTGCACCACCCGGGATCGCCTACGCAGATGTGCTGAACACCTCCAACGGGTTTTGGTGTCTCCACCGCCGGTTTTGCTCAACGTACCATCATGGAAGAAACCGCGTCCGTCTGAACTACTTCTAGATGTCAAAAGTGCGCCAACCAATACTGAACGCCACACGGAATGCCGGAACAGCTCTGCCGAACCATCTGCGTGAGTTGCAGGTCGATCCGTACTGCGCCCCCCTCTATCGCTATAACTGGTTGGCCCGACACCGAGACACTCGAACCCTGCCAAACGATACAAGGTGCCACAAGCATGAGTGTTGTGCATTCGTACGACAGCTCTGGATCCAGGCTGTGTGAAAACACGATTGCCGAGGCTCTTACTTAACGTGCAACCAGCAAATTCCTTAAGGGGTGTCAGGCCGCAATATCCTCCATATGTCTCTGCGACCCCATGATGTTGATGACCCGTTTCATGCGGTGCGCCAAAACGTGAAGACTCATCTCCGTACTGACTGTCGGCATCGTTCTCGCCAGGAGGTGGGCATACCCGATCCAGTGTTTCAAACAGGTACTCTACGGTCAATCATCGGGTTCGCATGCGTTGTAGTTCGCAATCCTGTCATTTTGCGAGATTATCCAGCGCGGCTTCGTGTTCGGTACCCTATCTGCAGCCGCTGGGATCGCCATCGACACCGATAGTGTTGATATCAGCTTCAGTCTCGCTGATCCGACCTCAGGAGAGCCCACTGATGGGTCCGCCCCGGCTACGCTTTCGCTTCTCTGCCTCGGTCTTGTGACCCTTGGGTATAGACGCCGTAAGCGCTGATTTGCTGCGGTCGAATTATCGAAGACGTTCGGACCGCCGGTTCCTTGGTATTGTGCTAAGGGCTGAGTTGGATCGAACGCAAGAGGTTGGGACATAACATTTAATCGTCCGCTTAATCTGCACAGTGTTATGCGCTGCCTGTCAGGGCACGTCTGAACTACTACGATTGATAGCAGGAGCCGTTGCCCAGCCACCCGTTTACCGAGAACGCATCGACCATTTTATTGAAGAAGGTAGCGCTGTCCTTCTTGTGTCTAAGACTGAGCCCGGTGGCACAGACCGACCTAACGATTATCGACGCCCACCAATTTCAAGATCAGACAGAACCGGAGTCTGTCGCGACGTCGATTGAAACGAGAAACGAGCCGCTACGTTGAGCTGATGTAGCAAATGGCTACGGTTTGTCCTTCTCATTGCTTCTTACAAGAGTAGTATGCTCATCATGGAGCAAATCACTCAAGCCAAGATGTTCTTAATACGATCACCCGGGTCCCTTTCTTGGCTAATCTTCACGACTCATCATCTGCTCCAGACTGTCTCAACATCAGCATGATCACCGCATTGCGTTGCGTGAGCGAAAGTGCCGAGAAGCCTGCTGGGGCTTGTCGCTCAACGCTGCCGATATCGCTTTCGGTTTCCGGCCGAGCGCTGCGTCGCTGGTCGATTCTGCTGGTGTATTCGTCCAGATCGGGTCCAGCGAGGACGCCGTCGAACCCCGTCGGCGAAGCAGCATCGATCAGCGGTGAGCCATCAAGCGGGGCGTAGGTCAGTGTGCGGCCGCCGTTGTCACGTAGTGGGCCGAGCTGGGGCTCGCCGTTGGCTGAGCCGTTGCAGTTGTCGAAAAGATACCAGTTGCCAAGAGATACAACGTCGTCAGGGTCGGTCACGCTAACGTTGCAGCCGCCTATGATTGAGTTGTAGAAGCGATAAAAAGAACCTCGAAAATCGATTGCGCGGTCGAATGTCGCATCCGGGTAAGACGCGTTAAGTATGGTGCTGAACTCCACCCACATGGCGCCCCGACCAAACTTACCGAGTTGGAAGCCCCGTTGTTCCTCTAGGCCAAAATTGTTCGAGATGGTCGAGTTGAGGATGCGCAGGTCACCTGCGTCGGCGCTGTAGATGCCACCGTATTGACTCTGAGTTGCCGTATTGCCGTAGACTGCTGAATTGGCGAGGTCTAAGCTATGGCTAAATTCGAACGTCATCGCGCCACCAAGCTGAGCGATGTTCTCAGTGAACGTGGATTCTGCAATTTGCACACCGTTTCGCTCTATCCATAGAGCGCCGCCACTAGCTGCCCTATTGCCTTCGAATACGCAATTGACGACTAAGGCGCCACTGGCAAATTGTGGGCCAGTGAGTCTCGGCTGTGCAATGGCGCCGCCGTTACGCGTGGCTACGTTCTCACGAAAGAGACAACCTCGGAAAACGGGTCTTGAGTTGAAACTACCGTAGAACGCTCCTCCGTCGCGAGCCCTATTATTCAGAAATCGAACATTTTCGAAAACCACCTCATCGCGACCGGTGTAGAGCACCGCGGCTCCATTAGCACGACCACTGGATTCATTAGTAGCATCACCGTTCTGAAGCGTGAGATTGCGGATCGTTAATTCATGAGTCAAGACCCGAACCAGACCGAAATTCTTCGTGGAGTTCGGGTCTCGTTCTAAAGTGCTGCCATTACCTTCAATGATTAGCCCATCACCAACATTGGGCACGAGTCGACCCGAAAACCTAAATGGTTCAGAGCTCGAGAACACAGTAGCAGGCGGGAGAACGACCACATCAATGGCGAACTCTCGTGGATCGCCGCCTGAACTGCCCCCGATGCCGACTCCAACTTAAGAGTTAGAGAACCGTAGAGTTTGCCCCTGATTTTGTCGGCGGCACAACCCAATTGATATCCGATCGTCTTGTTTGCGGCGCAGGCGGCTTGTAGCCCAAGGCACTGTG
>JBCBZV010000251.1:0-3074 GCA_039815155.1 Pseudomonadota bacterium | reverse complement strand
CGGCTTGAATCGCTTCCTCGCCATGATTGATGACTCCTGTTGCTAGTAGAAATAGTCTCTAACTAGCTGGGGTCGATCTAGGGGGGCAGGTCAATGATGCCTTTGAGGCAATCTCGTTTGATTACGCGGCGTATGTCGCCGACCCGAGAGCTCTGGCGCCGGTCGATGGCTATGACTTCGAACGTCTCAAGCGGTCGCAAGGCAAGGTCAAATGGATAGACGCGATGCATCTCAATAACCTCATAGCATCCGAGCGGTTGCTATGACTCTCGGAAGAAATCCTTGTGGTCTTGGAAGAACGCTGATGCTCCTCCGCCGTATCACCGAATACGTCAAAGGCCAGAATTGGACGGCGGTTGCTATCGACTTCTTCATCGTGGTGGTCGGCGTCTTTATTGGCATTCAAGTCTCGAACTGGAATGATGCGTTGGCGGATCGAGCCGGAGGGCCGAATTTTACGAACACATAATCGAAAATCTTCAAAGCGACATCGCCGAGTATGACGTAACCTTGAATGCGACTGAATGGCGGATGTTAGCCATAAACCTTGAAGTGACCGGCAAAGAGAATCCTGACGTGTTGGTCTCGCCGTTTTGCAGCAATCACGGTTGAGTCCACCTCTCAGTTTGACTTTGGAACAGCTACGCCGACGGCTATTGGCTTCCTCGCGCCCTTTGAATGGAGCCGGTCCGCGTATGATGCGCTCATCAATACTGGGGATGTACGGGACATACGCAACAAAGAGTTACTACGGGACATCCAGGAATATTAATCGCGGATGGATGAAACCAACGAAATCGAAGAGCGACTGACTATCTCGCGCGATCAGGTTAACGCTCAGCGATCCATCGTCGGAGTGGCGAGCAGCGATCAAATGACGATTGGCGAGTTAGCCCCTATCGTTGGAGCGAACCCGCCGTTTTTCTCCAGCCTGCGGAGTGTCTGGCAGTTCAGCGAAATTCAAAGACGGGTTCTCATTGCCGAAAAGGCAGTCGCGGACTACTTATCGTCAGCATTGAGGGCGAAATTGTGTAATGCTCCTCCGCCGTATTGTCGAACACGTCCGCACCCAAAACTGGACCGCCGTTGCGCTCGACTTCGTCGTCGTGGGTGTGGTCTTAGGTATTTAGGTTTCCGAAACTACCGTGACAGGTCACCGAATCCATGCCTACGATCTAGGGCAGCAGTTAGAAGTTTTGGATTGAGTCATGTTCATACCTTGTAGACGCAAAGGTACGAGTTGTGTGAACTGTCACCAATGCCGAACCGCTTTAGTAATGAGTGCAGCGACGCAACGAGCATCCGTTCTCGGAAATCGCGAACCCTCTGCGTGTAGTAGTCTCGCGCAAGCCGTCTCTCACTGGTAACTTCGATAGAACCTTCCTGGGATCAGCTGCAGCTGGATTACCTGAGTTCTCGACCCGCGCGGCCGCATGTTCCATGATCCGAGCCTTTCAAACCGATCTTGGGAATACGCATTACCTACCTTTCTTGCGGATGTGGGGCTTTTTCGGTATCGGTTGGCATCCGCCGGGCGACCGGCAAAGATCGGATACTTCTGTGATTACACCTTGAGATGGCTTCGAAACAGATTGCGACAAGATGCCTATGATTGACTTCGTTTCTGTATTCGTCGACGGGGCATCCATAAGTTCGGCTGTAGGTGTGGTGGTCACTGCGACCTTTTACCTTCGACCGAGACTACAGCTGAACGATTTACCACCCGATACCGGCCATTCGATTACCGATGGGAGCCGGCGTCTATCAGGCGGCACACGACCCAGAACGGACAATTCCGTAGCCGGAGAAACAGCATAGCTAAGGAATACCTACCCCCAATTTTTGGAGGTCTATGTTTTGGGTTAGAACTGATAGGCTTAACGTCGTTTGCATCAGCTTTACCAAACAACTTTAAAAAGGACCAAGATATGAGACGAATTCTTCCTATAGTCGCGTTTTGGTTACTCGGATACTCGCTATACGCTCAGAGCCAAGTAGAGGAAAGTATTCGAGAACTGGAAGAGGCCAGAGAGCTGTTGGCGGTGCTCGCTGTTTCTTACGAATTAGAGGAGGAGCAATTTGCCGATCCACTTTGGATTAGAGACGCCGATGGCAGCTCAAGAGCTGTTGACGCCAAACGGGTTCAGCGGCAGATCGAGCGAACAATACTGTTGTCTGAGCTGCTTGGAATGCGTGATAGGGGTACGTCATTGTTGCCTAGTGCTTTGCAAGCGACTTACCAGCGATTGGGTGAGAATAAAACGGGGGATGGAATCTCAGTAGCCATTGCTATGTCAATGCTTCGCAGTGAGTCAGCGGCCATCCGGGCGGAGACATTTAGTGACATCAACAACATGGCGCAGCAGATCAAGAATGAGCTTGCTGAACTACGAGCTCAGCAACGGCAAGCCTTAGCGACTTCTCAGTCGCGTGATACCGAAAGGAGTCAAGAAACCTACGACCCATACGATATAAGTGGCTCTTGGTTGTTTGGGGAAAACAACGAAACATGGACTTTCACCAAGTTGGGAGATGGCACTTACAGCGCCCAAGAAAGCGGCTACGGAAATGCGTCAGGTACGGCCACCGTGAAAAGCAGCAGGCTACATATTAAGTTCAGATGTCCAAATGGACGTTGCTGGGGAACGTACGACGGCCAGATCGCCGACGATGGAGAAACGATAGATGCAACACGAAGTGATGGGAAGAGCTTCGTCTTCAAGCGCTAGATATTCATGACGAAGCGCCATACTCTTCCAACTAAATAAAGAGATTTAGTGTTGGCGCTTCATCACTAGGACCTCCACAACAAACCGCCCGTTTATGGCCGATGGCACGCATTAACCAACGAGTCTGGGCATGTCCGCCCCAAGGTTAGCGGTCGTTCAAATCAATGAATAAAATCGCGCGCTTTCGACTGTGGATTCAAAGAATCGTTGCAACACCTAGACTCTGCTGAAGCAGAGAAGGATGTTGCTTATGACATACCCCACGAGGATTCGTTACACCGAAGCGGACAAAGCCCTGATGTGGGAACGATGGCGTAAGGGTGAGTCTCTCAATGAGATTGGCCG
>JBCBZV010000130.1:0-11123 GCA_039815155.1 Pseudomonadota bacterium | reverse complement strand
TGACCAAGCACTTTTTCTTTGCTAGCCACCGAGGTACTGATTCCCAGTAATTTTGCGAGTGGCATGGTTTCAGCAAAATCTGTCATTGCTTTGTTCTCGTTTCCATAAAAAGCTAGATTAAATCGCGACTCGAAAAACCTATCAATGACGTCGAAAGTCATCGCAGGGCAGAAGAAGAAAAGGCATTTGGGAATTAGAGGAATCAGCATTTGAGGTTGCGCCGACTAAAACGGGGCGATGCAAGCCACGTCATCCGCAACGAGACCGGCACTGATTACGCGTCCCAGCAAATGACCGTTCCCGCAAACTCCTAGCGCCCGGTTAACAACTAGGTGATTGCTCAAAAACGGCTAACTCACTCTTTTCTAAGCGCCTCAATATTGGGTCGAGAGTTGCGGCTCGCTGCGCTGGCCGCCGGAGAGTTCCGCTGGACGGTGAGACAAGCGATTAGCCAAACCCACCAAATCGAGCACTTTTTGCGCACGCTGTCGCCGTTTTGCAGCGCTTACTCCGGCATAGATAAGCGGCACTTCAACATTGGCCTGTGCTGATAGACGTGGCAGTAAGTTGAGGGTCTGAAAAATAAAGCCACTATCACGGTTACGAAGCGTAGCCAACTGACGCCCTGTCATTTGGGCCGCAAGCTCGCCCGCTAACCAGTATTCACCACTGCTAGAACGATCCAAGCAGCCCAAAATATTCAGCATCGAAGACTTGCCAGAACCGGAGGGCCCCATAATGGCAACGTACTCGTTTAGCTCGACCTGGAAGTTCATACCGTCGAAGGCGCGTACGGTTTGCGCACCCATGGTATAGGTTCGCTGTACGGCTACTTACTCTATAACCTTCTTTGCTTTGTTTTGTTTTTTCGGTGATCGTAGCAAAACGGGTTTACAGTCTGATGAGCGTATACGGCGACTCAACAATCAGGAGTGGACGTAGCAAAACGGCTCGTAGTTTCAACCTCTTCATAATCGCGCAGGCTGAGCAACCATTGGTCGATCAGTTTCGAATCCTTGAACAGGCAAGCGTACAGACTACTTTGCTTGCTCATTTGAGATTGAAGTTGTTCCTTTCGTTGATCAACTGCGGCTAAGTCGACTGTGCTTTGTGTTGCTCCGTAAACAATGCGTTGCAGCGGGAAACCAATCCGTCGTGATGCAAAGGTCAGAGCTTTAGTCTCCATTTTATACCCAAGATCCAAACAAGCCTGGCGCCAGGTTTGATCGTCTAGATAGGTCCTGCACGTGTTCGTAAACTCTTGATAGGGAGGAAGACTCGCGCCAGTGTATCCAGCGGCAATCGTGCTGGCACAAGCTGTTTCTATCACTAGGATTTCTTTCAGCGCATTTGCAAGGCGATAGACTTGCTCGCCCCAGCCTGTCGAAAACGTCTGAGCACCAGCAGCCCTTTGATAGTTTTTGAGAGCGACCTCTACATTCCCATCGCCTAGCTCATAATGAGCCAGCGTAGCCCAATAGAAACCATTATTTGGATCGAGTTCCGTCAGCCTAAGTGCAACGTCTTTGGTACATAGAGCTGACGACTCGCCAACCGTGCGCGGACTGCATCGGTTCGCAACCATGGTAAGCACCATTTCATCGTTCGGTGCGAGTCGGAGTGCCTTTGCACGAAAAGCGCCTGAGTCTGCGTATTTGACTCTGGGACTTTCTCCCTTAGCCTGCTCGTAGTCAGCGAAACCTGCAGCCAGCAGGAGGCTTTCTGGCGTGTTGGCCGCGTCAAGTACACGAAGTGTTTCGGGGGTGAATACGTTGGTCACGCAATCATAAATATCATCACGAGCAACTACACCTGTGGACACACAAGCAAGTAAACAAGCCAACAAGTGCGGGAAGTAACAAACCGGTACGGAAAGACGAGAAAACGCAGCCATCCTGCAAGAATGAAGTAAGACGGTTGGCGATTCAAATCGCCACTTGGGGGCTGGTTACTTTGCCAGAAGGCTGCGACCCACTATCACCGCCGCGACATAAAGCTAAATCGGAGCCAGAT
Organism: Pseudomonadota bacterium; assembly: GCA_039815155.1. Lineage (GTDB taxonomy): Bacteria > Pseudomonadota > Gammaproteobacteria > Pseudomonadales > Halieaceae > Congregibacter. The sequence continues at coordinate 9,110 of JBCBZV010000130.1, read as the reverse complement.
CTAGGAATACGAATCACGCTTCGCTTGGCTTGCCTTCTACTACATTCTCAGCCTTGATTTCTTCACGCCACTCTTCCAGATTCATGCCAATGGCCATAAAACCAAGAATCCATAAGGCTTCGTCCCAGGCGAACACCCAGTGACCGCGATAGGCCCAATAGGCTGCCAGACACCAGAGCATCGCGTATAGCAACACCTTCGCAGTTTTTGCTGATTGTAAGGTACTTCCTTCTGCCACACCCCGTTCCTGCAATTTAACCATGAGCTCAAGCAAGAAGAGGATGATCAACCAGATGAGCACTTCGAGTAGATCGGCCCAAGCAAGTTGCCGTTCGATTCGGAAACCCTCAGGGTCGGTCACGAGCTGTTTTTGCTCGAAACGATAGAAGGTCTCGCCGCTGGCAAGGGTCGTGCAGTTTGCGGCGCTCAGCTCGGTGTATTCGAGATTGCTTGCGAAAGACAGGTCCTCGTCGGCAAGGCTGCACAAAGGTGAATTCAGTTCTTCATAGTCGCTGTACAACTTCCAGGTCACATCGCCAAAGGCGTAGACGGTGTGTGCAAGGAACAGATAGCAGACGATCCGAACACCTGTCATGAGCATGACCCGACCACGAGTAAAAGCCTCATCGGACAGTAGATAGGTCTCTAACTCGAACAGGAGTAGAAGCGCGAACCAGGCGCTTTCATCGATCGTTGTCGCGAAAGCGGATGTCCAATCGACTAGCTTCCAACCGTCATGCACGGCGTGCCGCATGACGGTGATGTCGTTAGAAACATAGTGCACGAAATTGACCAGCAGCAGGCTGTAAACGACGACCTTGACCAGTTGCCGCACGGGTAGGCCAAAAATACGAAAAGCTCGTTCCATTTGCCCTTCTGTTGTGCTGTCGACGTCTGCGCCAGCTAGCTGAACCCGACCAGTTTCCGACGACGTGGCTTTGCCGGACACAAGGGTCGAACTTACCTGTCCAGAGTTGGATGAAGAGGGTGGAATCTGCATTACTACTGGCCGATGCGCTCGCTGATGGCCTCAGTATCGTCACCAATTACGGCAACACCTCGTCCCCTATACGCGCACAAGCACCAGGCCAAGCGAGAAATTCACTGCGTCGACCTACCCAATAGGAGTGATGCCCATCAAGCTATTTTAGAGCGACACTTCGTGCAGTGGAAATCCGCTGAGCACAAATCCGAGCCTTTACAAGGCTCGTACTAATAAAAAATAGACAATGCCCCGACAAGAGCAATAACACCCGTCACGAGGGAGGTGCGAGGGTATGTGTGTGAATAAAGATTTTGTCTCTAGCTATATAGATGCGTGGAATGCACACGATGCGTCGGGAGTTGCAGACCATTTTGCGGACACGGGCCGCTATTGCGATGTGCCTAAGGACCTCACGATGGTGGGGAATGAGATAGAAGACTACTTCAAAGATTACCTTAGCAATGACGATTATATATATGAATTAAAAGGTGATGTTTTGAATAATGGTGACGTGATTGCGTTTCAATACATCGCCATACCCCGCGCCTCCAATGCGAGTAGTAGCGAATGGAGCGGCGCGGAGTTTATACGCCTTGAGCACGGCGTTGCGATCCAGATAGACGACTATTACCGCCTTCCGTCCCCTGCCCGGGAAAGAGCCCCCGCAGCACAACGTTACGCAAAATCCGGTTTGAGCCAGGAGGCAATGGCGGGATTGATGCATAGCCTCGAGTCACTCATGCGTGAAGAGCAGGCCTACCTTGATCCGGAGCTGTCGTTACCGAGGCTTGCTGAGCGTATGGGCTGTTCAGTGAATCACCTGTCCCAGGTGATTAACGCTGGCTACTCAATGAGCTTCTTCGACTACATCAATCAGTTTAGAGTTCGCGAGGCCGCTCATATGCTGCGCCAGCCCGATTGTCGTTTTCCGGCGATCCTAGATGTTGCTCTCTCCGTCGGGTTCAACTCGACCTCCACATTCTATACAGCGTTTAAAAAAGAAACCGGACAAACGCCTGCGAAGTACCGCCGCGCAGCGAGTTGAGCTGTCTTTTCTAAGCGAACGTGATTCTGACTTGGAAGATCACAAGGCCCGAAGCATCCACTTGTAGTCGATGTCCGGAATCTGCGCGTAATAGTCGTCCGCTTCGCCGTCACGAAGCCTGAGAAAAGTTTCCGTAAAATCTTTACCAAAGTACCCAGGTAGCACTTGGCCGCAACGAAGCGCTTCTAGGGCAAATTCCAAGCGCTTGGGTAAGGTAATTGGCGCGTCCGATAGATCCGCTTCGCGGGGGATCGGCGGGCCCGGTTCCTCGGGATTGTCTAAGCCGTGGTGAACCCCGGCCAACACCGCCGCCAAGACTAAGTAAGGATTGGCATCGGCTCCGGATACGCGATGCTCTAGTCGACGACTCTGCTCGCAGGAAGCAGGAATCCGGAAGCTTGCCTCGCGATGATCATAACCCCAATTTGAACCAGCCGGTGCGAAGGCGCCGGCCTTGAAACGTCGATAGGAATTTGGGTTTGGCGCAAAGAATGCCATGCCCTCGTGCAAAGTTTTTCCCAGTCCCGCTACCGCATGCCTCAAGCGGGGCATTAGCCTGGGTGGCGAGACTGGATCCGGGTCGGCAAAGACATTTTCGCCGCTATTATTGTAAACGCTTGCATGCACGTGCAGCCCACTGCCCGCCTGCTCGGCGAAGGGCTTAGCCATGAACGTAGCTCCCCAGCCGTGCTGCCTTGCGACCCCCTTTACAATGCGCTTCAAAAGAGCCGCGTGGTTGCCCGCAACTACCGCGTCCGATTGGTGATGCGTGTTTATCTCCCACTGCCCGGCAGAGAACTCACTGTGGATAGCCGTCAAAGGTACCCCCTGCACCTCACAGGCATGGCGTACCTGCTCTAGGAAACGGTGGCAATCGTGCAGGTCATCAGGCATGCAATATTGGATCCCTTCCTGGCGAAGCGAGGTGCCCGGAATCTTACCCACCAATGGCTGAGGTTTATCGCCATCACCAGGCGCAATCAAATAAAACTCAAGCTCCGGTGCAACGGTAGAATGCAAGCCGCTGCTTTCGTAGCGTTGCATCACACGCCGCAGCGGGCTGCGTGGATCTATCCAGGAGTAGGCCCCCTCCTCCGTCACGTAGCCGGTAAGCACCTGAGCGATGGGCGCGTCGTACCAGGGAATAGGCGCGAGGGTTCCGGCGATGGGTCGTAAGCTCACGTCCGGATCTCCGCCCACCAGCAACTGGCTAAGTCCGTCGTAAAGATTGCCGCGCAATCCAAGGAATGGAACCGTACCGGGGACGCTGAAGCCACCATTAAACAGTGTTTCGAACTCACTGCGCTGGATTCGCTTACATCGGAGCAAGCCGTGGAAGTCCGGCATCAATACTTCGATAAGCTCAATATCTTGATTACTATCGAGAAACTCAGACAGTTCCTCAGGCTGGGCGAAGGTCATTTACCAGTCTCGGCTTCAGACAATGAACAGAGTCGTAGATGGCTCCGTTCTCCATCTACCTAACGTATAGGTCGGAAGGTTCAGCTGGGTAGCCTACATTAAGCTCCCCCGCCGGTGGCATTACGCAAATGGGGTGCTGCGGTAGAGTCCCGGACTGAGCTAGCGTTAGGGAAGACTCTACGCTGACGACGGCAAAGACGAGCAGCTGGAGGATGGTCGGGCTTTCGAGAGAAGCTCTTTTTATCGCAACACCGCTAAGAAGCTAAGAGAAGAGGTTTACATCATGTTTGGCTTGCGCAATCTCCAGGAAAGTCGCGAACACACGGAGTCCTACTACGCGGCCAGCGCTAATGAAGAAACGACCTATCCAACTCTCGAGGGTGATCAGCAAGCGGACGTGGTCGTAGTCGGCGCTGGCTTTAGCGGAACTAACACGGCATTAGAACTGGCAGAACGGGGCTATGAAGTCGCCGTCTTAGAAGCCAACCGAGTAGGTTGGGGGGCGAGCGGTCGTAACGGGGGTCAGCTAATCGGTGGTATCGGCCACGACCCGGAACGTTTCCAAAAATCGATCGGCGAAGATGGCGTGCGCACTATCTACCGAATGGGCGTTGAAGCCCGAGAGGTCATAAAGGAGCGTGTCGAGCGTTACGATATTCAGTGCGATCTGAAATGGGGTTACTGCGACGTCGCGCTAAAACCACGTCATATGAAACAGTTTGCTGAGTGGAAAGACTTTGAGAAAAGCATCGGCAATCCGCACAGCTATACGCTGCTGAGCAAAGAAGAAGTTCGCGAGTATGTGAATTCTGAGGTTTACCTTGGAGGTTTACACAACAGCGGAAACGGTCATCTACACCCCCTGAATCTGTGCCTCGGTGAGGCACGGGCACTGGTCTCACTAGGCGGTCGTATCTTCGAACAAACCCGTGTTGAGAGTATCCAACATGGCGACACAGTTACGCTTCGGACCGAGCACGGAACGATTAAAGCCGGGCGAGTCGTATTTGCCGGTAACGCTTATCTCGGTGGCCTGATACCCAGGCTAGCCAGCCGGGTACTGCCCTCCTGTAGTTCAATTATTGCGACGGAGCCGCTCGGAGATGAACTCGCTCATCATTTGCTGCCGGGCGACGTGGCGGTCTGCGACCCACGAACGGCTCTTGACTACTTTCGACTGTCTGCGGACAAACGCCTGCTTTTCGGAGGCTTATCCAATTACACGGGCATGGAGCCCAGCGATCTAGTGGGCGTCATGCGTAAGAAGATGATCAAGGTATATCCGCAACTCGCCAATACGCGCATCGACTATGGTTGGTCTGGCTGGATCGGCATCGGTCTGAATCGCATGCCACAACTTGGCAAACTTGCCGACAATGTCGCCTACATCCAGGCCTTTTCCGGCCACGGCGTGGCACCGACGCACATGATGGCTAGGATCACAGCGGATATGATCGACGGTGATTCATCGCGGTTCGATGTCATGGCAAAGATCGGCCATATGCCCTTTCCTGGCGGGAAGCTATTCAGACGGCCGGCGTTGGCCATTGGTATGGCGTATTACAAAACCTTAGACGCACTTTAGCGTCTGAGTCGCGATAAGCTGGGAAAACGTCTGGTGGGTTGCTTCTAAGCCGGATTGTATCTGAGCTGGACTGTTTCTGAGCAGGTTGTTTCTAAGCAGGACTTCGCCCAACCGTGGTTCTTAAGAACCGTGACCGCTGCCAATCAGGGGCTCTAGAGACAGAACCCCTGAGGACAACTGGCAAAATCGCTCGTTTTGATAAATTCCTAGAATGGAATTTGCGGCTACTTCTTCTTCCTCGCTCGACCCTGGACGGCCTTAAAGCGCGGGTTCGACTTGCAGATGACGTAGGTACGACCTCTGCGTCGCACAACCTGGCAGTCGGGATGACGAGCTTTGGCGCTCTTCAAAGAACTCAAAACTTGCATGGTTATCCCTCCCCTCGCTTGAATCGCTTGTTGAACTTAGCAATACGACCGTCGTCTTTGGTCACACGCTGTTTACCGGTGTAGAAAGGGTGCGAAGCGCTAGAAACGTCGATCGTAAGGTACGGATAGCTCTTACCCTCGTACTCTTGAGTGCGATCCGTACTCGCCGTGGACCCGATCACGAAGTAAGTATCGGAAGAGGTGTCGTGAAACAGCACATCTCGATACTCAGGGTGAATATCAGCCTTCATTGGTCTGACTCCCGCTCAAAAAAGCGCGCGAGTATAGCACAGCTACCCAGCCCACAAGCAATGTCTTGACCACTGCCGTAAACAGACGCCGAACTGCCGTTTAAACAGGCCATAAATAATGCTTCTAACGCGGTTTAGTGTAAGCTGATAAGCAACGCGATTGGGCATGTCCAGACCCAGCTTGAATCGTACCAATTCGTTGCGCATGCGGTGTCTCAGGGTGCGTTAATCGGCGCTATCGGTGTGTGACGATCGAAAACGAATTTCGAGCACCAGGGCGCTCTTGCGTTTCCTGCGATTAGCTTCCCGTGATCAGCTTCTCGAGATTAGAGGAACCTGCGCATTGAAATTAAAGCTTTTAAGCCCTCAGATACGACAATTAATTTTCTAGGTAGGACCACTCTTAATGAAGACTCTCGCCGTTTCCAAGCTTCCATTCTTCCTATTTTTAGCGTTACTGAGTGCATGTGCATCGACCACGCAAACAGCCAAAGTCTCGACCTCGGAGAGCGAGGAACAAAACGCAGACTTCCTCGCTAAAGCCCTTGAGATTCACGATCGTGTACTGACGCTAGACAGCCACGCAGATACGCCCCTACGGATGATCGAACCGGGCTTTGATATGGCAGAACGCCATGATCCGAAGGAAACCGGGTCAAAATTGGACTACCCGCGAATGAAAGAAGGCGGCCTCGACGCGGTTTTTTTCGCCGCCTTCGTTGCCCAGGACATTCGCGACGACGATGGTCATAGCCGAGCGAAGGCGCTGGGACTGCAAATGATCGATAAGGTGGTGGAATCTACGGATGCAAATTCCGAGGATGTGGGCCTGGCCCTTGACCCCGGCGACGCTTACGAACTTGAAAAGGCCGGCAAGCGAGCAATTTACCTGGCCATCGAAAACGGATACCCGATTGGCAACGATGTCGCTAACGTGGAGCTGTTCTTCGAAAAAGGCGTCCGCTACATCACAGTCGTACACTCTTCCAACAATGACCTTGCCGATTCAGCCACCGATCCGAAAGGCCCAGAGCATGGCGGCCTGAGTCCTTTGGGAGAAGAGGTCGTGAAGGAAATGAATCGACTGGGAATCATGGTCGACGTGTCGCACGGAAGCGATGAAGTCTTCTACGACGCAATCGCGATCTCCAAGGCTCCCATTATCGCCACCCATTCGAATGCACGGGCGGTGACGAACCACAAACGCAATATGACCGATGACATGCTGAGGCTTTTGGCAGAGAACGGCGGCGTAGTTCAGCTCACTATGCTGTCCGACTATCTTCGAGAACTACCTGCAAACCCAGAGCGAGACGCAGCGTTTGCGGAGCTGCGCGCAACCATGAAGCCTGCGGGGGATATGACGCAGGAAGAGCGAGCGGCGATCCGCGCCCAGTTTCAAGCGCTGGGAGAGCAGTATCCGGAGCCATTGGCCACGGTTCGCGATGCGGTTGATCATATTGACCACATTGTGGAAGTCGCCGGTATAGATCATGTGGGGATCGGCTGCGACTTTGACGGCGGTGGCGGAATAGATGGTGTGTTCGACGCCAGCGAAGTAATGAACATCACCATCGAACTAGTCCGTCGCGGTTATACGGAAGAGCAAATCCGTAAGATCTGGAGCGGCAATTTCATGCGCGTGTTTGAAGAGGTACAGGCTATCGCCGCCCAAAGCGAGGCAATCGACGCGGGGTGAGCAAACCCGGTACTCGAAGAAGCCAGCGCTGAGAGAAAACCTTGAAAGCTTCTGGCGCCGTGTCGAGCTGGCTGTGTAGTTCTTTTTTTTACTGTTTTTGCGTATCTGGCTTTTTTGGCCTAATGAGCGCGAGCGCTACGACGCACGCCCATCCCTTACGTCTGTCCTTGTGTGAAGTCGAGTATGAATCGGCTTCTCAAACAATCACCGTCAGCCTGCGCTTGTTTCTTATGGACATCAACGAAGCTCTCGTCTTCGATCCGGACAACAACGTGCTTGCCCTCGGTCAGGCTGATGAATCAGCCGACGCAGAAGAGCTGCTACTCGCGTACTTGAACGACTTTTTCTATTTGAAGGTCAACGGCAGAAGACTAGAACTCAAAGTCAAAACAAAGCGCCTGAGTGGCAATGGCGACAATGTCGCCCTTGGCTTGCTCTTTGAGTTTCCAAACGTTGAGTTCCTCAACTCGCTAGAAATAAAGAACGCCGTCTTTACCGATCTCTTCTTTGACCAGAACAACATCATCTACGTTCACGTAAACGGTGAATCTAAGAGCCTAATGCTGAACAAAAAAACACCTATCCATACTCTAGACTTCTGACATGCACCCTTTCCCTTTCTACTTGAAGCTGGGCTTCGAACATATTTCCGATCTTGCCGCCTACGATCATCTACTGTTTCTGGTTGCGCTGTGCGCGGTCTACCGGATCGAGCACTGGAAAAACGTCCTGATTTTAGTAACCGCATTTACCGTCGGCCACAGCCTTACGCTGGCTCTGGCTGGGACCGATAGCATCACCGTGCCGTCGAGCCTAATCGAGTTTTTGATTCCAACCACGATTCTGCTGACCGCCGTACACAACCTGTTTCGCGCTGACAGCGCCGGCCCTCCGGCCCGCATGGGTCAGAACTATTTCATTGCACTTTTTTTTGGGCTCATTCATGGCATGGGGTTCTCCAACTACTTCCGGGCTCTCTTGATGGGGGACTCATCGGTGCTCATACCCTTGCTGGGCTTCAATGTAGGCATCGAGCTGGGTCAACTGCTCGTAGTACTCATCATTGTCAGCGTCTCTTTTTTCTTAGTTAACCTGGTCAAGGTGCGATTTCGAGATTGGAATGTCTTCGTCTCCGGAGTTGCATCGGGGTTATCACTGCTGCTGATGATCGAAAATCGATTCTGGTAGCGTTGACCTGGAGGGCGATGTGAGCCTCTTGAATGGGAACAAGCTGCTATTTTTGGTAGTTAAGAAAAACGAATCAAGAAACCCGCCGTTGTCTTCTTAGGCGTGACTAAATGTAATATTATTACATTTAGTCACGCTCTGGATATCAACCATGCCCTCATTAGCTCTCCCGAGAACAAAACGCCTCCCTGTGACCGTGCTCTCCGGCTTTCTCGGTGCTGGAAAAACTACCGTTCTAAGTCATGTACTGAATAACCGGGAAGGCAAAAAGGTCGCCGTCATCGTCAACGATATGAGCGAAGTCAACATCGACTCGGAAATCGTTCGTAACGAGGTCGAACTCAGTCACAGTCAAGAAAAACTCGTAGAAATGAGCAATGGATGTATCTGCTGCACCTTACGGGAAGACTTGCTAGAAGAAGTTACCAAACTCGCTCAAGAAGGACGGTTTGACTATCTGCTGATCGAGTCGACGGGAATCTCCGAACCGCTACCAGTGGCGGAGACATTCACCTTTGCGGATGAAGAAGGCATCTCGCTGTCGGATGTCGCCGAACTGGATACGAT
>JBCBZV010000186.1:0-6271 GCA_039815155.1 Pseudomonadota bacterium | reverse complement strand
GGGGGGACTTGAACCCCCACGCGCATAGCGCACTACCCCCTCAAGATAGCGTGTCTACCAATTCCACCACTTCGGCTAATTTTTGGCTTACTTCTTTTTTCTAACTTCTTTTTTTTCTAACTTCTGTTTTTAGCTAACTTCTATTTATAGCTAGCTTCGTCAAACCCTCGTGAAAGTAGAGTTCTTTCGTATTCTTGCCGTATTCTTGCCGTACTCTTTCCTAGCCCGACTTTTTTCTTTGCGTCCTGAAACCGCATGAATAGAATTTCTAGGCGAAGTTTCTCGTCGCTAGTGAGCTTAGAGCTCTGGCAGATCACTCTCCAAGTCCACGCCCTGCTCACTACTCTGTAGAGCTGGAATATCGCTAGAAGGAACTTCAGGAACATCACTACTGGGGAGTTCGTCCATTCCCGATGGGACCTCTTGCATAGTCGATTCTGGGATCGGCAAGTCAAATTCGTCCACCGACGTCGTCTTGTTCTTTGCGATAACGGCCAAACCAAAGCTGGTCGCAAAAAACAGCGTGACCATCCAGGCGGTTGTTTTAGTCAACACGTTACCACCGCCGGAGCTCCCGAACAGCGTTTGCGAGGCACCGGCGCCAAAGGAAGCGCCCATGTCCGCTCCTTTGCCCTGTTGCAGCATGATCAAACCGATGATCGCAAGGGCGAGCAACAAATGCACGACCAAAATCAGCTGCTCTGTAAGTTCCGCGTTCATAGCTCCTGACGACCTTTTCTAACTAACTTTTCCAACGATCTGTTCCAACGATCTGTCTCAACGATCTTTCTTGATACTCTTTCCGAACAACCTTTCTCAACGATCTTCCCCAACAGCCATTTTGGACGGCTTAGCTAACACCAGCTATTAGCGACGCCACCAAGGAGTTAACTCCAAGCGGCTGCAGCCTCGATGATTCGCGAGAAAGCTTCCGCATCGAGTGACGCACCACCGACAAGGGCACCGTCAATGTCCGCTTTCGCGAACAAGTCACTGGCATTGCCAGCTTTAACACTTCCCCCGTAGAGAATGCGGGTCTTACTACCGTACTGCGCGTCCATGCCCCCGAGTAACCGACGGATGTGCTCATGCATATCCTGAGCTTCTTCCGGTGTGGCTGTCAGACCTGTTCCAATCGCCCAAACCGGCTCGTACGCAACTACCGCATCGGCCAGGCTACCAAAATCTCCTAGCGCACCGAGAACTTGGCGTTCCACTACCGCTTCCGCTTCGCCGGCTTCCCGCTGCTCGCGAGTCTCGCCCACGCAGACAACCGGCGTTATTCCTGCCTCACGTGCCGCGTTCGCCTTAGCCGCGACTAGCGCATCCGACTCTTGGTGATACTGGCGTCGTTCCGAGTGGCCAACGATAACCCAGCTGCACCCCGCATCGACCAGCATCGATGGAGACACTTCACCGGTAAAGGCACCGGAATCCATATGGCTACAATCTTGTGCTCCAACTTCAATCATCGAAGCGCCGGCAGAAAGGATTTGTTTGACCTGTTCAACGTACAAAGCAGGTGGACAAATCACAGCCTGGGTGTGCGACTTCGGCAAGTGCTCCAGTAAGCCGGAAACCAATTCCCGGTTCGTGGAGCTGGATCCGTGCATCTTCCAGTTAGCAACAACCAAAGGCTGGCGTACCATTATCGGCTCCTCGGTCGGAGGGCGCGCAATACTACCCAAGCTCCGTTGCGGGAGCAAGAATTGCTGGCGCTCTTAGACAGCTTCGAGTTAAGGGTCGGCTCAAGCGGCCGCGAGTTCGGCGACACGATCCGCCAGGGATTGGCACAGGCTCTCGACCTGGTCTTCATCTTTACCTTCGATCATTACGCGAACAACCGGCTCTGTACCGGAAGGACGTAGCAATACGCGGCCGGCAGTGCCCAGGCTCGTCTCGGCATCTTTCACTGCATCCTGTACCGCATCGGAGCTGCACAAAGCCGCGCCGTCGCTAGCTTCCACATTAATCATGGTTTGCGGCAGCAGCGGCATTTCTTCAAGCATCGCGCCCAGGGTCTTATCCGCATCACGCATCGCGTATAGAACTTGAAGCGATGAAACAATACCGTCGCCGGTTGTGGTGACGTCGGAACAAATAATATGACCGGAGGATTCTCCGCCGAGATGCCAGCCCTGCTGTTCCATGAGTTCACGCACGTAGCGATCACCGACTTTGGCACGGACAAACTGTAGGCCTTCGTCCTGCAATGCTAACTCCAAGCCGAGGTTGGACATTAAGGTACCTACCACTCCGGCATCGGCACCCCCGGTGCGCAAACGGTGCTTCGCGATAACATAGATCAGCTGATCGCCATCAACTGGCTCGCCATTTTCATCCACGAATAATACCCGGTCACCGTCACCATCGTAGGCAATGCCTACGTCACAGTCTCGAAGACGAACCACCTCGGCAAGTGCTTGCATATCAGTGGATCCGACACCCTGATTTATATTGAATCCGTCGGGAGTCACACCGATGGGTATGACTTCCGCGCCAAGCTCCGACAGCACACTCGGCGCGATTGAGTAAGTGGCACCGTTGGCGCAGTCTACGGCTATGCGCAAACCGCGAAGACTAAACCCTTCGGGAACGGTTGATTTGCAAAACTCGATATAGCGGCCGGCGGCATCGACGAGTCGCTGTACCTTTCCGATGTCGTGCGACTGTACGCAGACCAACGACTCGTCAATTTCCGCTTCGATGGCCAGCTCAACCTCGTCGGCGAGCTTCGCCCCCTCCGACGAGAAAAACTTAATGCCATTGTCAAAATATGGATTGTGCGAGGCGCTGATGACGATCCCCGCATCCGCGTTTTGCGTGCGCGTCATTAAGGCGACGGCGGGAGTTGGCATGGGCCCAAGCAACTTTACGTCTACGCCCGCCGCTACCAGTCCCGCTTCTAAGGCCGACTCAAACATATAGCCAGAAATACGAGTGTCTTTACCGATGATCACGGAACACCGACCCTTGCCTTTAAACCCCCGAGAGAAGACGCGTCCGCAGGCCCAACCGAGTTTTAGAACAAAATCCGGCGTGATCGGGGCCTCGCCCACCAAGCCGCGAATTCCATCGGTACCGAAATAGCGTTTTGTCACAGCGCCTCTGCCTCCCTTACGGCTTGATACACGCGCATCATGTCAGCGGTTTCTACCACATCGTGGACACGGAGTATCGAAGCACCCTGCTGAAGTGTGATCAAGGCCAAAGCAAGACTTCCAGCGAGACGCTCGGCGACTGGTTTGCCAGTCATCGCGCCGAGCATAGACTTTCGCGAAACCCCAACGAGCAGCGGATAGCCCAAAGAAGACAGCTGTTTGAGCCCGTGTACTAAAGCGAGATTGTGCTCAAGGGTTTTGCCAAAACCGAATCCTGGATCTAGCAATAGTTGCTGAGAAGAAATTCCGGCGGCTTCACATGCGCTGGCTCGTGCTTTTAAAAAATCCATAACATCCGTAACCGCGTTTTCGTAATCAGGAGCTGATTGCATCGTTGCTGGACTGCCTTGCATATGCATAAGGCATACGGGAAGACCAAGCGCGGCCGCGGCCTCCACGGCCCCTTCTCTTTGCAGAGCGCGAACGTCATTTAGCAAGCCCGCGCCTGCTCCGGCAGCGGCTAGCATTACCTCCGGGCTGCTCGAATCTACGGAAATAATCGCATCACAATGACGCGCGAGCGCCTCAACAACCGGTAGGACGCGGTCCAATTCCTCTTGTAAGGAAACGGGAGCAGCACCAGGACGCGTAGATTCCCCCCCCACGTCGAGTATCTGTGCGCCCGCTTCCACCATCGCAGTGGCCTCGGCCAACAAAGAATCAAGGTCTGGCGATCCATTACGAATCCAGCGCCCGCCATCGGAAAAGGAATCGGGCGTAATGTTTAGCACGCCCATGAGGGCGGGCGCTGACAGATCCAGTGTGCGGGAACCGCAGCGGAGCATTACATTCGATTTATTCATCTAGGGTTGTAAATTGTTGGGCAAAGACGGGTGTTTATTCGATTTGCGTTCAGATCTGGGTAGCAGGGCCGAGCGGCTTGTTTGAGAAGGCTGCAATAAGAGAGACAGTGCCAGACAAAAACCGTTTATAGCAAGCCATCTCGGACTTAGACGAAATAAAAAAGGCGACCGCTAGGTCGCCTTCTAAAAGTTCTTGGGCGTCAGTCTTGAACGTCAACCCAGGCGTCAAAACGACGACTCAGCGATGATCATCCTCTGCCAGCCGGCCATACACGCCGTATCAGTGCTCCCCCGCAGGCCCACCAATAGGACCACTGCGATCGGGCACGTCATCGGTGGCAGGGGCAGAGCCCGATCCACCGTCCGGTCCCCGGCGATCCCAATCCGCAGGCTCGCGCGGTACTTTGCCGTCCATAATATCGTCGATTTGATCGGAGTCGATCGTCTCATATTGCATCAGCGCGTCGGCCATTACGTGCAGTTTCTCAACGTGCTCTTCGAGAATCTCTTCAGCTCTTTTATAGCAGCTATCAATGATGTCTCGTACCTCAGAATCGATGAGACGCGCGGTTTCTTCCGACATACCTTTGGATGCCTGAGTCGCGCTGCGACCTAAGAAGACTTCGTCACCGCCATCGTCGTACATCAACGGGCCGAGCTTATCCGATAGACCCCACTTCGTAACCATATTGCGAGCGATTTCAGTCGCTCGCTCGATGTCATTGGAGGCGCCGGTAGTAACACCATCCTTGCCGAGGGTCATTTCCTCGGCGATACGACCCCCAAATAAACTGCAAATCTGGCTGTGAATATGGCGACGACTGTGCGAGTAGCGATCTTCCTCGGGTAGAAACATCGTTACACCCAAGGCCCGCCCGCGCGGAATGATACTGACTTTATAGACCGGGTCGTGCTCGGGAACGATGCGCCCGACGATAGCGTGGCCGGCCTCGTGATAAGCCGTATTTCGCTTCTCATCCTCAGACATCACCATCGATTTGCGCTCAGCGCCCATCATGATTTTATCTTTGGCGAGCTCGAACTCGCTCATGCCTACAGTACGCACGCCCGCACGAGCCGCAAACAACGCGGCCTCATTAACAAGATTGGCCAGGTCCGCACCAGAAAAGCCTGGTGTTCCGCGTGCGATTTTTGCGGCTTCGACGTCTTCGGCCAGAGGCACCTTTCGCATATGGACTTTCAGGATTTGCTCGCGTCCGCGGATATCAGGCAGGCCAACTACGACCTGACGGTCGAAGCGACCTGGGCGCAGAAGCGCCGGATCAAGCACGTCTGGTCGGTTGGTGGCCGCGATAACGATGACGCCGTCATTAACTTCAAAACCATCCATCTCAACCAGCAGCTGATTCAGTGTTTGCTCACGCTCGTCGTGTCCACCGCCTAGGCCTGCGCCACGATGACGGCCGACTGCATCGATCTCGTCGATAAAAATAATGCAGGGAGATTGCTTCTTCGCTTGATCGAACATGTCGCGCACGCGCGAGGCACCCACGCCGACGAACATCTCTACAAAGTCTGAACCGGAGATCGAAAAGAAAGGAACTTTGGCCTCTCCCGCAATCGCCTTGGCGAGAAGAGTTTTACCGGTTCCCGGTTGGCCCACCATTAGAACACCGCGCGGAATGCGACCACCGAGCTTTTGGAATTTGCTGGGGTCGCGCAGAAACTCCACCAGTTCCTGAACGTCTTCCTTTGCTTCATCCACACCTGCCACGTCGGCAAACGTGGTAGTGATTTGATCTTCTCCAAGAAGGCGAGCTTTGCTCTTCCCGAAACTCATAGGACCGCCGCGACCACCCGCGCCGCCTTGCATTTGGCGCATGAAGAACATGAACACGGCGATAATGATCAAAATCGGGAAGCTGGCGACCAACAACTGAGTCCAGACGCTCTGCTGCTCAGGCTCTCGACCCTCTACCTCGACGGAATGGGTGAGCAGATCGTCAATGAGTTTTGGATCCTCGAGCATCGGCCGCGTGGTCTCGAAGCGAGACCCGTCGTAGCGCTCACCATAGATCGTGAGTCCATCAATTGTGACTTTGCGAACCTGATCCTGTTGGATTTCTTGAATGAACTCCGAGTACACCATGCGCTCTGTGGGCGACTGCATACTGAAGTTGTTGAATATGGACAACAGTACCGCGGCAATAACCAGCCAGAGCAGTAAGTTTTTGGCCATGTCGTTCAATGTGCGTACCTCATATGTGACGGACCGTTTGGACGTTAGTCGATACTAATCATGACTGTTTAAACTCGAACCCCATCTCCAAACTCATCTTACAACTT
>JBCBZV010000083.1:0-18326 GCA_039815155.1 Pseudomonadota bacterium | reverse complement strand
GCCTTCGAGAACCAAAACGCTCGCACCCGGGGCGGCGGCGTCTTCATCATCAGCCAGGCCAGTCACGCGTAAACTCGCGAGACTGGTCGAGAGCTGCTCCAAAGCGTCTGTATTGATTTTTGCTACTTCTTCACCCGTTTCCTTGCCTGCTCTTTCCGCGTCGTCGCTCGGACCCTGCTCCGCCGCTGTGCGCCATTCACCGTCAACTTGATCAAAAGCGGTTCCATCGACGACGAGGCTTAGCACCTTATCTTTCGCCAGTAGCTGTTGATCGAGCCACTGATCGTCACCCGTTGGGGCGTCGTAGCTGTTCAGCTCCAACACGTAAATTTCTTCCGCATCGGCTACCCGTGCGTGAATTTTTCTGAACGAAGGTGAGCTTCCCAGATAAACGATGGTCTCACCAGAGCTCGCAGCGATGCGGATTTTTCGTTCGTAGACTTCTTCAGCAACGGCAAAACGTTTGCGCGCAGCTGTAGAGGTAGCAATTGGGTAGCCAGGGTCTTGCGCCATCAGCGCGCTCAGAAGCTGCTCCGCCTTACTCTTATCTGCGGGCAGTGTGCTTTCGAGTGACCAGTCGTTTGATCCGGTTGCGCGCGTGAGCAAACTTCCTTCGCTGTCAAATTCGCTTACTTGAAGCGACTCTACATCCGTAATCGATCCGTCAATCAGCGACGCTCTGCTGTCGCTGCCTTGTTCTTCCGGCCAGTACAGCGCGATCGTAAGCGCCAGCTGCATCACTAGCAGACCCGTTAGAACTCGCAGAATCATGCTAAGACCTCCGCCAGTTTGATCGTTCGCCGACTGCGCTGGATTCGCCACCCAGCGTAGATCAGCGCGAGCAGGATCAGCGCGCCAAGATAGTTCCCGTATTCGATTTGAGCCTGGGTTTCTTGCGCCAAGGGTGGAAGCGTTCGGTTGAAGTGGGCGCGGGATCGGATACTGGTTAGGCTGCTGTCCTCTAGAGCCCAGTCCACTGTGTTCATCAAGAACTCCAGTGGGCCAAAATACTGCGTTCCGGAGGCCGCTATTACACCGCTCAGAATCTGATCGCTGGCAAAGTCATTGGAGGCGACCACGACCAGCCGTGCTGAAGATGGCGATCTACTGATAAATGCTGGGCGCGGTTCCGGTCCAGCGCTGCTCTCACTATTCTCGCTGTCCGGTGCGGGTTCGGATCCGGCGGACAAGTCTGGGGCAGACTCAAAGAAGCTGCTGAAGGAGCCAGCCAAGACGGTGGCCACACGCGCTTTTGATCTCGCCTGCCCCGCTCCGCTGAAGTTTACCTGTCCAGTTGCATCCGTGCTCGGCATCACATCAGTCGCGTTTGAGCGCCAGGCTCGCTCGGAGCTTTCGAGGAGGATGGTTTCTTCGACGCCTTCTGCCAGCTCCGTATTCACTGGGGAGGCCCAGCCAACGGTGAGTTGGGGTAATCCGCTTGTAATCGGGTGGTCGCTGTTCAGCCCTTCCTCACGAACGTCGAGGAGATAGGGGTAATCGACGAACTCCATATCGCGGAACTCGTAGCCTCCCAGACGCCTTATTACCGGTACGGGAAAGGGCGCGTTACGCTCATCGAGAATCACCGTGTTTTCAATCGTCACGCCATGATGGGACAGCCATTCCTCAAGACCGCTACTGCGAGGACGTAAGAGCAGGGAAGCGCCTTGGGTTTCGAGCGTCCATGGAGAGGTCGCCACTACGACCGTGCCACCGCGCATAAGATATTGATCCACCGCAAAAGCGGCTTGCTCGTCGAGGCTATCCGGCGCCACTAGCAAAAGCAGGTCTGCGGATGGGTCGACTTCACCGTCGCTCAGGTCTTCCGCAACGATGGAGTGATCTGCTGTGACGCTTTGCTGCAAAGAGCGGAAGCTGTGGCCCGCTGGCGGCATGCCCGGCATTGTCGGAGCGGCTTGCTCTGGCAACGCGAGCGCCACCGTCCGAGTAAAGCCCGCGGCAAAGCGCCGCAGTCCCGCGTCGAGCGAATCGGCAAAACTGCTAGCGTCGAATTGTCCGGTGGGCACCTGAACCACCTGGTGATCGTCTTCTAGTGTCAGATAGAAAAAGAACTCTCTGGGATCAGCGAGAGACGCGATCATTGGTTGAAAGCCCCAGTCTTCGATGATTCGGGTCGCTACGGAGCCATCGCCCGCGTCCGGATCAATAAACTCTACCGCGAACTTTCCGCTCGCGCGCGAGGCCAGCTCGCGCGCTTCGGTCTCGATCGCTTCCCGGTACTCAAGCAGCAGGTCCGGTAGCGCCTCACTGGCCGAAACGTAGGCGGTCAGTTTTACTGGCTTTGCGATTTGGTCAAAGAGCTCGCCCTCGCTGCGGTAGCGCTTGAGGATGTCACGAAGTGCTTTAGTGACATCAAACTCCGGGTTTCGCAGAACGACTTCTGGCTGTCCGCTGATGCTAGCTTTAACCTCTATGAAGTCAGCAAATCCTAGGGTCTCGTATTCACCGCCGTACTGCACGAGCACATCGAAGTAGGCATTAACCAGCGCGGATTGATAGCGGTCCGCCACCTGAAAAGGCGTTGCTTGGATGCCAAAGTCTTCATTCGCTTCCTGCTCTGCGGCGGCATCATCGGCCGGGTCAACGAACTCCACGCGTACACGGTTCCCGCCGAGCACAGCGTACTCGCGCAACAGATCTTGAAGTTGGGGTACGAGTGGTGCCAATAGGGGGTGGGATCGTTCGCTGAAATAGCCGCGAATCAACAGCGGTTCCTCGAGCTGGGACAGCATGCTCTCGCTCGCCTCTGACAGTGAGTAAAGCTCGCCTTCAGTTACGTCGCTGCGCAGGCTGGGCAGCTTTTGCAGCCAGATTGCCGCCAGTAGCAAGTTTGCGAGTAGCAAAAACACACCCAGCTGCCATCGACGGTGCTTGCTATTGCTGCTTTCGGACCAGCGACCTCGCTCAAGGCCGTAAACATTCAAAGCAAGAAATGCGAGCGTTAAGGCGACGTAATAGAACAAATCACGCACATCAATCACGCCGCGGGTGATGCTCTCAAACCGCGCGCCAGAGCCCAGGAGGCGCAAAAACTCAGCGCTGTTGCCTCCAAAAAAGCTTCGCAGAAGTTCGCTTCCCGCGAGATACAGAAGCCCGCAGACGGCGACACTACCCAAGAGGCTTACGATGGCGTTATCGGTACGCGACGACACGAATAAGCCCACTGCCAGGTAGCTGCACCCCAATAGAAACGCCGCGAGGTAGCCTGCGGCGACCGGACCCCAGTCTAGGGCGGCGATGCTGCTCACTGTGAGCGGTAGCGGAAGCGTCGCGATTAATGCAAGCGCTAGAATACTCGCACAGGCAATGAATTTTCCTAGGACGAACTGCCAAAGAGAAACCGGCAGCGTCAGCACATGCTCGAGTGTTCCGCTGCGCCGTTCCTCACTCCAGCTGCGCATCGTTAGGGCGGCACTCAAAAAGATGAGTAAGAGTGGCATCCACTCAAAAAGCGGCCGCACGTCTGCAATATTGCGAGCAAAAAAAGCTTCCACCCAGAAAAAAGTAAATAGGCAAACGACCATAAAAGCCGCTAGAAACAACCAGGCGACCGGCGAGGCAAAAAACTGCTGCAGCTCTTTACGGGCAACACGACCGACAACGCGATTAGGCTGCATGGCTTGACTCCTCAATCGCGGCCCGGCTGCTGATCGCATCTCTGAACACTTGCTCGAGGTCACGTTGTTCTGGTGTGAGTCGATAGAGCCGCGCGCCCGCGTCAACCACCGCGCGACTTACGTTCCCGGCCGCGGTATCAAGGGCCGTTCCAGCATGCAGACTCAGACGAGCCGCCAGCTGTCCTTCATCTCCTTTTAGCATCTCTACTGTTTCTACTTGCGGCAGTTTCATCAGCAAATCACCGAGATTAGCCACCTCGTCGCCTGTGGTTAGGAGCAAGGCATTGCTTTCTCTAAGCGCTGCAAGGCCTGAGTCCAGCGCGAGTTGACCATTAGAGAGCACCAAAACGCGAGCGCAAAGCGCGTCAACTTCTTGCATGATATGGGTCGAAAGAATGACTGTTGCTTCTTGCGCAAGATCTTTAATCAGCATGCGCATCTGCTCGTTCTGCTGTGGGTCCAGGCCATTGCTGGGCTCATCAAGAATCAGCAGTTCTGGTTTTCCCAGAATCGCCTGCGCCACACCTACCCGCTGCTTAAACCCTCGCGAGAGCTGGCCAATGGGATCAAAAAAGCGAGTGCCCAAGGCGGTCGCGTCCACGGCGCGACGAATCGCTTGGTTTTTTTCGTTACCGCGAAGTCCCTTGAGATGTGCCGCATACTCAAGATAATCGCCGACGCTCATTTCTGGGTAAACGGGTAAGCTCTCCGGCAAGTATCCGAGGCTCTGTTGGATTTCACGCATGTGCTGGCGCAGGTCTAGGCCAGCGATACTGATGGTGCCCTCCGTGGGTTCTAGATAACCGCTGAGCATCTTCATTACGGTCGTTTTTCCCGCGCCGTTGTGCCCAAGGAGACCGACGATCTCACGTTGTTTTATCGAGAAGGAAACCTTGTTTACCGCGGGAGTCTTGCCGTAATACCGGGTGAGCGAATGAACATCGATCATGGTGTTGCGAACCGTTTTAAGTCTTAAAAATTAGGTTGTCTTGGCGTTTGCGCCTAAATAGGAAGCGCGAGTTTAGCAATAAAAATAATCAGCACAAGAGTGAAGGCCCGTCGAATCCAAAGCTCGCCCCCGGCGACGGAAAAGCGCGCCCCCAGATAGCCTCCAAGGGAGTTGCCTAAGGCCAGTGCAATTCCAAAGGCCCAGTGAATGGAAACCGCAGAAGCAAAGATCACTATCGCTATGATGTTGTAGGCAAGGGCGATAAACACTTTGTGCATGTTGGTGCGAACCAGGTCCAATCCCATCACACGATGAAGGATGGGCATGAGGATGAAGCCAACACCGATCTGAATAAATCCGCCCCAGCAACCGGCACCAAACATAAGCACGTGACCGGCGATCAAACGCTTGCGGGTGAGCGGCTCGC
Source organism: Pseudomonadota bacterium (assembly GCA_039815155.1). GTDB lineage: Bacteria > Pseudomonadota > Gammaproteobacteria > Pseudomonadales > Halieaceae > Congregibacter. The sequence continues at coordinate 13,312 of JBCBZV010000083.1, read as the reverse complement.
TCTCCCCTTCGCGCTTTTTACTAGGAAGCTGCATCAAAACAAGCACGCCCAGCATGATCACTGCGAGTACACGATCGAAGGCCTCACCCTCGATACGCACTCCTACTAGCGCTCCCAGAATTGCTCCTGGGATGGCCGCCGCGGACAAACTTAGACTCAAGCGGAAGTCTGAGAAGCCTCGACGAAAGAAGGTTCTTATCGCCACTGCATTTTGAGCAATGATCGAAATTCGGTTAGTACCGTTGGCGACGGGACCGGGAAGGCCGAGAAAGAGCATGATAGGAACGGAAAGCAGCGAGCCGCCACCGGCCATTACGTTCATGATTCCCGCAAAAGTGCCTGCCGCCGTGAGCAGAAAAAGCTGCCAAATCTCGAACTCCAAAAGTGTTATCTCAGCTGGCGCTCCAAGGTTCACGCATGGTTACAAACTCTTCCGCTGCAGTGGGGTGGATACCGATAGTCGCATCGAAAACCGCTTTGGTTGCACCCGCCTTTAAAGCAATAGCGATCCCTTGAACAATCTCCCCCGCATCCGGACCCATCATGTGCACGCCGACTACCCGATCGCTCGCGTCGTCGACAATGAGTTTCATGAAGGTCCGCTCATCGCGACCGCTGATCGTGTGTTTCATCGGGCGAAAATCCGACTTATACAGCGTGATCGCACCAAACTTGGCACGCGCTTCGTCCTCGGTGAACCCGACCGTACCGATGTTGGGCTGACAAAAGACCGCGGTGGCTATGAAGTCGTACTCGACTTCTCGGTTGATATCACCATACAAGCGACGTGCTAGCGCCATGCCTTCGGCCAAAGCGACAGGCGTCAATTCCATGCCGCCGATGACGTCGCCGAGCGCAAAGATACTGGGCTCGGCGGTTTGGTAGTGTTCATCGACCGCTATAAAGCCCTTTTCGTCGAGCAGAACATCCGTGTTTTCTATCCCTAGTCCTTGCAAGTGCGGACGCCGCCCCGCGGCACTTAACACCGCATCTACTTCCAGCGTAGCCCCGCTAGTGAGCGTTGCGAGAATGGCCCCGTTCACTCTTTCGAGCTTTGTCACGTTGGTGTCGAAGCGAAGATCGACGCCGGTTTTGGGTATTTCTTGCGCTGCGTGCTTGCGCACATCTTCGTCAAAGCCGCGCAAAAACAATGGGCCGCGGTAAAGCTGGGTCACTTTCGACCCCAAGCCATTAAAGATGCCCGCAAACTCTACGGCTATATAGCCGCCGCCGATGATCAGCAGGCGTTCCGGGAAGGAGTCCAGATCAAAAATTTCGTTTGAGGTCAGTGCCAGCTCACTCCCGGGGAACTCAGGTACGTAGGGCCAACCTCCTGTCGCGATGAGGATGCGCTCGGTGCTGAATTGCTGTTCGCCTACTGCCACGGTGTGAGGGTCGACAATGCTCGCACGGCCGTCGATTACCGTGGCGTCTACACCAGCGAGGAGATTTCGGTAGATGCTATTTAAGCGGGAAATTTCCGTCTTTTTGTTATCGCGCAGCGTGGACCATTCGAAGGTCTTATCTGAACTGCTCCAGCCAAAGCCTCGCGCGTCCTCAAAGGATTTCCCGAACTCTGATGCATACACATAAAGCTTCTTGGGCACACAGCCTACGTTTACGCAAGTCCCGCCCATATAGCGGTCTTCTGCCACTGCGACTCGCGCCCCAAAACCCGCTGCCATACGTGCTGCTCGAACACCGCCGGAGCCCGCTCCGATTACAAACAGATCAAAATCCCGATCACTCATTGCTGTTCCTCCTGAGGGTGGGCATTCTAACAGTCCCGAATAGCCACGCTGCTTCGGCAAGCAAGGAGCTCTAAAGTTTCATGCGCATTGCACTTCGTATTATTGCTTTACTGTTTGTGGCGGTCCTGGCCTTTGCGCTGATCTACGTCCGTAGCGCCGCATCCGTTGCTGTCGGCTACAGCGCAAAACAGCTTTGTTCCGGCGTGTTCGTTGCGGGTTTGCCAGCTTCTTTTATTGAAGAGCGCGACATCGCTCCGCGTATGGCTGTCCTCGGACCACTCCTACCCTTGTTGCACCTTGAGGTCGATGCTGAAGCGGGCTTCTCTGAGGCGAGGCTGCTCGGCGTGTCTGCGCGGGCGGTGCATAGTTCTGCTACCGGCTGTGTTCTGCACGGGACGGGCGCGGGTCTACCACCCTTGCCGAATCCTGAGCTTAATAGCGATGCGGTGCCTGTTCCCGAACTACTGCAATCGGCCTTTGATGACGCGTTCGCGGAGCCCAGCGGCGGTGGGCGGAACACGCTCGCTCTGTTAGTGCTCCATGATGGAAGCTTAATTGCTGAGCGCTATAGCGGGCCGGTCACTGCCCAGACTCGTATGCAGGGTTGGTCGATGAACAAGAGTCTTGTGGCGACCTGGATCGGTCTATTGAGTCAACAGGACGCTTTCGAGCCAGCTCGTACCTTAGGCGACTTATGGGCGGGCGATGCTGAGGCGCCGGAGTTGGATGGGCGTATAAGTGTTCTTCATCTGCTGCAGATGGAAAGCGGCATAGGCTTTGAAGAGCGCTACGGGCCGGGAAGCGATGCAACCAGAATGCTCTACCAGTCAAAAGCAATGTGGCGAACGGTCGCATCGTCTAAACAAGCTCGGGTACCGGGGAGTCACTTCTCCTATTCCAGCGGTGATACGGTTCTCGCAAGCTACTTTTGGCAGCGTTCGCTGGCGCAGTCTTATCCGGATTGGATTAGGCAAAATTTTTCCGAACCGCTGGGTATTCGTTCCTTGGTCGCCGAAGCGGATGCGAGTGGCATGCAGGTAGGGTCCAGCTATGCCTACATGACCGCACGTGACTGGCTCCGCGTTGGGGCACTTTGGTTAGATGCCTGGCACGGCCGTTCCGCGCAGCTCTCGAAAGAATGGCTGCGTTCGTCGGTTAGCGCGCGCGATTCAGACCCCAGCGGCCGCTACGGACGAGGGTTCTGGTTGAATACCAACGGCGTACGCCACCCCGGCTTGCCGGAAAACCTATTTGCCGCATCCGGCAATGCGGGCCAGTCGATTACCGTACTCCCCGAGTGGAATATCGTTGTTGTTCGCCTGGGTCTATCATCACCCGGCGTCGACTTAGGTATGACCCAGTTCTTGCAACACCTCGCGGAATTAAAGGACCAGTTACCGTGAATCAAATCACTCTCAGTGGCATTACTCGCTACCCTATTAAATCGGCTGCAGGGGAGTCTCTAGAGAGCGGAGTCATGGACGCGCTTGGTCTTGTTGGCGATCGGCGCTGGATGATCATTGATGAAAACGGGACGTGTCTCACTCAGCGCCAGCTCCGACCTATGGCGCTGCTCGCGGCTGAGTACAGCGATGATGGTTTGCAGCTAAAAGCTGATGGCGATTCTATTTTCGTAAAAACACCGCACGCGGATGGCCAGCGAGTGACTGCAACGGTCTGGGAGCATACGCTCCAGGCCCCGCTGGCCGCGGCGACGGCCAACGAATGGCTGAGCGACGTGTTTGATGAGCCGCTGCGACTCGTTTTTTGCCCGATCGAGACAGAGCGATTTGTAGAGGAAGGCCTAGCGCCCGCGGACCAGCGCGTGGCTTTTTCGGACGCCTATCCGCTATTGCTCATCACGGAGGCTTCGCTGACCCTCCTTAACGAAAAACTGGACCGCCCGGTGCCAATGAACCGCTTCAGACCCAACCTTGTGCTCAGCGGAGCTGGGGCACACGCTGAAGACAGTTGGCGACGAATCCGTATCGGCGATACCGTGGTAGACCTGGTAAAGCCCTGCGCGCGTTGTACGGTACCTGCCGTTGTCCAAGAGACAGGGGAACGAGACGCCCAGATTCTGGGAACACTCATGGGCTATCGCAAGCAAGGTCAGGAAGTTATGTTCGGTATGAACGCTGTTGCAAAAGCCGGGTGTGCGTTTCAGCTTGGAGACTGCGTAGAACTGCTTGACTAGCGCTCGGGTACTAAGCGAGCAAAGTAACTGTTGCTACAATCGCGTCGCCCCAAACTTGGGGTGGCGATACTACTGGGGGATCTTCATGCCTAATTTAAAAAACCGGCTACAGCCTGTGGTCGGTAGCCGCTTGCTGCGAGCGCTTGTTCTGTTCGTGGGTACCTTAGCAACCGGGTTCGCGGCCGCGGCTGACCGTCTCGAGCTAAAAGATGGATCAGTTGTTTACGGTACGTTCAAAGATGCTGACGAAGGTAAGATTGTCTTTGACACGGCTTTTGCCGGTACGCTCGAGGTCGCTCAGACCGAAGTACTCGCAGTCTCTATAGAGTCCGAACTCGTTCTGCAAATGAACGACGGAAGCGTTATCGAGATGGATGGTTTGGAGGTGGCGGGTGAGCGACTCAGCATGCCATCAGGCCGAGGTCGGTCCTATGCGTTAGAGGAGCTGACTCGAATCAATCCGGAGCCCTGGGAGCTTGGTCGCGGGTATAAGTTCGGCGGTAACGCGAGTGTCGCCGTGAATAGCCAACGTGGTAACTCGGAGCTGGATGAACTCGACTATCGCCTAGTGACGAACTGGCAAAGCCTTCGCGATCGCATCCGGGTAACCGCATTCGGCGAGGTGGATGAGGCGCAGGGCGTTAAGAATGCGGAGAACTGGACCGTACGGGCTCGCTATGACCGAACGCAGACCGGTGATTGGTACTGGGGAGCGGGCGCCTCCGCAGAGCAGGACTTATTTGCCGACTTGAATCTTAGAGCGACCGTCGGCCCCTATCTTGGAAGAAAATTCTATACAGAGCCGGTATTCCAGTTAGAAGCAGAAACCGGTGTTGCGTACATCTCGGAAGACTTTGTTGATGCGGATGATCGAGACTACGTTGGTAGTACTTGGGACTTGCACATGCAGAGTAACTACTTCGGTGGAGACTCGCGTCTTTATCTTGATCACCAGGGTATCTGGAATTTGGATGAGCTTGAGAATCTGGTGCTAAACACAACGCTTGGCATCGCCTTCCCCTTTCTCGGCGGTATCGAAGGTGCTGCGGAGGTGGTTTGGGAGCTCAATACGGGAGCGGTCGAAGGGACGGAAAAACTCGATGAAACCTACCGTTTCCGTTTGGGGTACAACTGGTAACGCTGACGTGCAGATTGCTAATTGCTAGAGGAAGACAAAACTCGCAGCAAACAAGTCTCTATGTGAGGGGCTAGCAGTATTGTACCGAGGGGCTAACGGCTGCGCCGGACCGCCGTTGCTAACTGTTCCAACAGCGGCTGCGTGTCCTCCCAGGCCAGGCACGCGTCGGTGATGCTCTGTCCGTAGACAAGCGCCTCGCGCGGCCCGATGGACTGGCTGCCCGCAACCAGATGGCTTTCGATCATCACCCCGCGTATCGCGTTTTGCCCTCGTTCTAGCTGCGCACAGACATCGCTCAAAACAATGGGCTGCCTCTGCGGATCTTTTTCGCTATTACCGTGACTGCAATCTACGATGATTCCTGGTTCGATTCCCGCATCGCGCATGTTAGCAGCGGCAGCGTCAACGAAGGGTGCGCTGTAATTAGGACCGCTGTCTTTACCACCGCGCAAAATAAGATAGCTGTCTGCATTCCCGCTTGCCTGCAGTATGGCCGGGTTGCCGTCGTGCGTTAGCGACGGGAACCAGTGACTCTCGTGGGCGCTGCGAATAGCATCAATGGCGACCGCAACATCGCCACTCGTCGCGTTTTTAAAGCCCACCGGCATGGATAAGCCCGATGCCAACTCTCGATGAATCTGGCTTTCGACGGTGCGAGCTCCAATCGCTCCAAAACTGATTAGGTCCGCATAGTACTGACCGAGGGTTGTGTCCAGGAACTCGGTCGCGGCCGCGATTCGCAATTCAGCGACTTGTCGTAGTAATCCGCGTGCGAGCTGTAGGCCATGATTCACTCTGAAACTGCCGTCAAGGTCCGGATCGTTTATCAAGCCTTTCCAGCCAATAACCGTTCGAGGTTTCTCAAAGTACGCCCGTAGTACGGGGTATACCGCATCTTTTAGCGAGTCCTCACGGGCTTTTAGCTTGCCTGCAAATTCCAGCAAAGCTTTCGGGTCGTGAATCGAGCAAGGACCTACGATGGCGAGTACCCGAGGATCATCTCCTCGCAGGATAGCGGCGACCTGGTCGCGCGCATCCCCGATGAACGAGGCGACGTCTTCGTCTACCGGGAATTCTTGAGCCAGTGTTCCTGGATTAACCAAAGGTGTGGTTTTGCGAATTCGCGTATCTGCGATTTGCCGTGACATGCTTAAGACTATTGCTGGAGATCTAGGGCGACTTGATTGTGCGCTTCTAAACAGTCCCTCACAAGGGCGAGCGCATTGGCGGCAACTTACCAGCCTTTATTTTTTCTAATCTGGTCGTATCGAAATTGATGCGTTTGGCAAACCACCAGGCCACGAGGATAGCGGGAATAAATCCCAGACCGAGCGCATAGATAAGATCGATAAGCACACTTTCGGGTACGGTGCCGGGAAGCGCGTTTTGCTCTAGTCCAACCAGCTCTAGGGCGATCCCACCATAGAACGGTCCAAATACAGTCGCGACTTTTTGCGTAAAGTTGCTCGCCGCGAAGAAGCCGCCTTCTTGCTTCACTCCGTGCTCCCATGCGTGCTCGTCGGTGATGTCTGCGGTGAGTGATTGGGTAAAGATTGCCCGGACCAAAAAGCAGTACATAAAGAGGAGCATCAGCAAAAAGTTGAGCCAGAACATTAAGCTTTGACTCTCTGGTAGCCACCCAGAGAGGTGTGCCGGGTACAACCAGACGCTGTTCAACATCAACCCGATGGCGGCCAATTCCAGCAGGCGCTGCTTTTCAAAACGCCTGCCAAGGGCGTCAAGGCTAAGGAGCAAGGCGACGACAGCAAGAAGGCTTGGTACGGAGAGGATTATTGAGATTTGTGCCGCGTCAAACTGCCAATAATAGGTCCAGATCAGCAGGTTGAGCGTGACTACCGATCCGTAGCCCATCATTACTGCCATGTCGTAGCCGATCAGAAAACGAAAGCTTCGATTCTTAATGGTCCGCACAAAGTCTTCTAGCACCGCAAGGACACTGCTGCCTGCCATCGGGCGATTAGCTTGGTCTGGGTCGGGTCTCGCAAACTGCTTTAGCCCCAGCACGGAAATGCTCGCCATTGCGCAGCAAATCAATGCGGAAGCCAGGCCATAGCTTGGATAGTTCTCACGCAAAAAGCGGCCGTCTTGACCACCGCTTTCGTTAAATAACAGAACAAGTGCACCCGCAGGTAGTAGCACCGCAAAAAGAAACATCACCGCCATGCGCCCACCCAAGAGTCGGCTTCTCTCCTGTGGGTCTTCACTCAGCTCCGTAGATAGCGCAAGGTGAGGTATAGCCCATGCGGTGATGGAAGTACGCACCCATAGAGACCAAAAGAGCAGCCAGCTGCCCAAGGCAAAGGAGTTGGCAACAACCGCCCCCGGAGGGGAGAACAGGCCAATGAAACCTACTCCCATCGGGATGACGCTCAGCACCAAAAATGGAAAGCGGCGACCGAAGCGGCTTCTTACCCGATCAGACCAGGTGCCGATCAGAGGGTCACTGATCGCATCCCAAATGAGACTTGATGCGATGATTGATCCGGTGAGCGAACCGCTGAGGCCAAGGACTTGGGTGTAGTACAACAATATGAAGAAGTTGTACGCCGCCTCCTTGATGGCATAAACGGCACCCCCTGCGCTGTAGAAAAGACGATTGCTGAGGCTGTTCATGTTGTTGTTTTCATGGCCGCTGCAGTCTGCTGATGCCCGCCCGCTAAGTCCAGCGATTCGAACCAGGGCAGGCGGATTAGTTCCCGCAGCACCTTAGCGCCTTAGGGCTTGGACCGATTTGCAATTTGTCGCGCATCAGCCAGCGGTCGCTCAGTCCTGGAGTAGCTGTGAGATTCCGTTAGAGTCTGCTGCTGTTTTCGCGCGGTCTTCGCCGCTTATGATTGAACCGTTTTCGACAGGAGATATTAGTAGATGCCGGAAGGACCGGAGATCCGGAGGGCCGCAGATAAGATAGCGAAGGTGTTGGTGGACCAGCCGATCGAAGAGGTCAAGTTCGCGTTTCCAGCGCTGCGCCGCTTCAGCCCACTGCTTCGCGAACAGCGCATTCTAGCTATCGAAACCCGCGGCAAAGCTCTGCTCACACACTTCGACTGTGATTACTCAATTTACTCTCACAATCAGCTCTATGGTGTTTGGAAGATCGCCAAGCGCGGGAAGTTGCCAGCGACTCGACGTTCGCTTCGGCTTGCGATTCATACCCCAAGCCACAGCGCGCTGCTCTACTCCGCCTCGGACATCAGTGTTTGGCACCGGGACGAGCTGGGTTTGCATCCGTTCCTCGCATCTATTGGGCCGGACTTGCTCTCCCCAAGCTTGTCTTGGCAGCAGATTCGCGAGCGCTTAGAGAGTGAAGAGTTCAGAGGGCGAGCACTAGGCGGTCTCTATCTGGATCAGCATTTCCTGGCGGGGAGCGGAAACTACCTGCGCTCGGAAATCTTGTTCTGCGCGGGCATCCATCCAAAACGCCGGCCCAAAGATCTCTCTCGGGGAGAGCGGGGTTGTCTCGCTCGGGAAACGCTCAGCGTAACCAAGCGGAGCTACGAAACTAGCGGAATCACGCTGACACCCAAGCTTGCAAAGACGCTGAAGAAAAGCGTGAAAGGGTTTGAACGCCGTCGGTTTTTCGTGTTCGCTCGGGATGGAAAACCCTGTTATCGCTGCGGTGCGAAAATTTTGAAGGACAGCATTAGCAGTCGCCGAATCTACTGGTGTCCGATCTGCCAGAAGCAAGCGTGACACCGGGAGAAAAAGATCTTTGGTTTTTGCCGCTGGGTGGTTGCGGTGAGATCGGCATGAACATGTCGCTCTACGGGCACAATCAGCAATGGCTGATGGTCGATTGCGGCATGAGCTTCGAAAGGCAGGAGCATAGCCTACGGCCAAAATTGGTGGCCGCCGATCCAAGCTTTATTGCCGAGCGAAAGTCGGCGCTTGCCGGCATCGTTCTTACCCATGCGCACGAGGATCACATCGGCGCTCTCCCAGTACTCTGGAAGCAATTCCCCGCGCCTGTTTATGCAACACCCTTTACGGCAGAGGTGCTTCGCCGCAAAGCGGCGGGCCGCGGCGGTCAGATTCCGAGGTCGATCATCGAATGCGTACCGGGAGAAACCACACAGATCGGACCTTTTACCATTGAGTGGCTGGCGGTTACCCACTCGACCGCAGACTGCGCGGCGCTTTGCATTCGCTGCCCGGCGGGATCGGTCCTGCATACCGCCGACTGGAAATGCGATTCGGATCCGATCATCGGCCAGGCTTTTGATTCGGCGCCCTTTCGGAAGGCTGGCCGTGCAGGTTTGGATGCGGTGGTCTGCGACTCTACTAACGCAGCGGTTCCCGGTCGTTCAGTGAGCGAAGGAGCCGTTCTCTCTGAGTGGCGAAAAGTGATCAAGAGATGCGAAGGACGCGTTGTGGTCGCCTGTTTTTCGAGCAACGTAGCGCGTATGCGAAGTCTGGCGCTGGTTGCCGAGCACACACAGCGCTATTTCGGTTTACTCGGGCGGTCCTTAGATACTATTCATAGCGCGGCACTTGCAACCGGTTTACTCCCGCGCAGTGAGCGTCTTATTCAGTCGGCACATCTCGGGTATCTACCTAAGCACGAAGTACTTGCCTTAGCGACGGGCACGCAAGGTGAGGTTGGTTCCGCTCTCCACAAACTGGCCGCGGCAAACCATCCTCAGTTGGATCTTGAAGAAGGCGATACGCTGATTTACAGCGCCAGGATTATTCCGGGAAACGAGGAGACCATTGCCCGCGTATTTCAACGCCTGCGCGAGCGCGGCGTGCACATTATTGATTCCTCTCAGGAAGTGGTTCATGCCTCCGGCCATCCCTGCCGGGATGAGCTGGTCGACATGTATCAGTGGTTGAAACCACGGCTTGCGATCCCGGTGCATGGGGAGGAGCTTCATCTGCGCGCCAACGCCGAGCTGGCTCGAGGCTCCGGTGCGCGGATGGTGCTGACCGGCCGCAACGGAGATTTGTTCTATCTGGCGCCTGAGCCGGGCATGCGTCGAAAGGTGGCAAGCATTGGTCGCATCGAGCTCGACGAGCGGCAGGAGACAAAGGCCTTGCCCTGATCGCTCGACTCACTTAGTCTTAAGTAAGTTTCACTTTAGAACCTTTCCCGTAATTCTGAGTTTGAAACAAGAGCAGTCGAATGAGTGATCTAGCGATTGAAAACCCTAGCGCGAAAGGTGCCGTACTCGTAATTGGCGCAGGAGATGCAATTGGCTCCGCCATTTGCCGGACGTTCGCTCGTGAGGGGTACCTGGTGTTTGCCGCGAGGCGCAATCCTGAGCGTCTCACCCAATTGGTAGAAGAAGCAAATAGAGAGGGCTGGTCGATACGAGCGGTTGCTTGCGATGCGCGCAAGGAAGAACAGATAGAGCAGATATTTGCTTCCATTGAATCGGCACATGGTCCGCTCGAAGTGGTTGTATTCAACATAGGTGCGAACGTACCCATGAGCGTACTGGATACCGATAGCCGCAAATTCAGGAAGATTTGGGAGATGGCCTGCTACGCGGGTTTTCTTACCGGTCGTGAAGCCGCCAAGTACATGCTACCTCGCGAGCGGGGTACGATCATTTTCACTGGCGCCACTGCAAGCATCCGCGGCGCATCGGGCTTTGGTGCTTTTGCCAGTGCAAAACATGGTCTTCGCGCTTGGGCTCAGAGCATGGCGCGCGAGCTTGCACCAAAAAACATCCACGTTGCCCATGTCGTCATCGACGCGCCCGTCGATACCGCTTGGATTCACGAGAACTTTGCCAACGCAGACTCTCTTGCAGAGAATGACGGTCTCGTTGAGCCGGAGGAGCTAGCGTCTTTGTACTTAACTCTCCATCAACAGCATCGCAGTGCCTGGACCTTTGAAATGGACGTTCGCCCATGGGTGGAGCAGTGGTGATTCTAGTGTTGGATGGATCTGAGTGGAGCTCCAACCGCGAATAAGGCCGCAAGACCCGAACGAAGAAACAACAAAAAAAGAATGCAAAAGGGAGATCTAAAAATGAATGTGGAGTTTTACTTTGATTTCGGAAGCCCCACCGCTTACCTGGCAAACGGACAGCTACAGAAGCTTTGTATGCAGTACGATGCGGGCCTCGTCTATAAGCCAGTACTGCTAGGAGGTATCTTTAAGGCAACCGGCAATGCGCCGCCTGCGGCCGTGCCTGCGAAGGGCGTCTACATGAATAATGACCTTCCTCGCTTTGCTGAACGCTATGGCATGCTATTGAACTTCAATCCTCATTTTCCCGTGAATACATTGCAGCTCATGCGCGGTGTATACGCGGCGCGCGAACTCGGCGTGGCCAGCGAATACATTGAGACAATGTTCAAAGCGATGTGGGTCGACGAAAAGAATATGGGTGAAATGGAGGTGGTTGCCGAAGTGCTGGGAAGTGCGGGACTTGATGCGGCCGCTATTGCGGAAAAGATCGTTCAGCCCGAGATCAAACAGGCCTTGATCGCTGACACAGAGGCAGCGGTGAACCGCGGGCTATTCGGAGCACCTACCATATTCCTGGGCGAGGAAATGTTTTTCGGGCAGGATCGCCTGGACTTCGTTGAGGAGCGCCTCGCAGCGGCCTAGTTTACCGCTGCGCCGACCCAATGCTCCGATCTCCTAGCGGGGATTGATTCAGCGCAAAAGCGGCTGCACGCTTTCGATCAAGAAGTCGATCAGCGTGCGGACCTTGGCCGTCAGAGCGTTCGACTTTGGATACACGAGCCAGATCGCTGAGCCGTCGTCTACTTCAAACTCAGGTAAGACTCTTTCCAAGCTACCCTTTTGCAGTTCGGCGTGAACGTTCCAAAGAGAGCTCATACAAATTCCTGCGCCCGCCGTCGCGGCGGTCCTCAAGCTCGCTCCATCGTCGCAAACAACTCTTGGCTTTACGCCAGTTGGTGGAAACGTACAGGACCTGTCAGCTCCTTTTGCCGTTAGCTTTCTTGGTGTGGCCCCTGCGAAGGTCAACAATTGGTGTGCCTGCAAATCTTCTGGCGCCCTCGGTCGCCCGTGCGAACGAAGATAAGCTGGAGATGCGCAGAGTATCCGCGTGTCGTCGGCCAAGCGTCTGCCGATCAAAGAACTGTCCTCAATCGCATAGTTCCGTAGCGCGAGATCAAAGCCCCCGTCGATCAACGGCACCTTTGAGTCGGAAAGGCGCAGCTCAACATCAATCAGCGGATACTGCCTGAGAAAATCAGGGAGTATCGGCATAAGGTACAGCTGCGCAAACGTACTCGAGGCGGCAAAGCGGATCGTGCCCTTGACCTCTTCACTTTGATGTCCGAGGGCCGCAAAGGCAGCCTGCTCTTGAGCCAGAATTTCCTTCGCATACGGCAGAAACTCTGCGCCTTCCACAGATAGAGACACTTTTCTGGTAGATCGATGCAGAAGGTCCGCCGCTAGCGACTTTTCCAGTTTAGCGAGTCTGGCCCCCGCGACCGCCGGAGCGATTCCCAATTGACGCCCCGCTTCGCTGATGTTCAGCGTTTCTGCCGCGATCACAAAGACCCTAAGGCCGTCCGTATCCATAGATTTATCTCTAAAACAAAAAACTGAATATAGATTGGACCCATTTTACTTGAATAGGGCGGCAATTAACCTGTCCTTACGTTGAATACACCCCATCGTGATGCGCTAGCTATGCACTTTTGGAGGCGCTGGGAGGACCTGCTTATGTCGACCACAGTGAATGTGAACTACCACGTGAGAAAGGACTTCGTTCAGTCTTTTCTTTTTGACGGCGACGGCGTGATCGGCAATCTGGTCTCGCCAGAATTAGCACCAACCCAGGTGGAGGCGGAAGACCTCCGCGGTGGCGGAAGTGAAATGCCGAGTTTCGCTTCGGATGGCCTGGTCTTTTTGCACCGGCCTTCGCAGGTTTCTCCTGATCTCAAAACGCACGCCTGGGAAGCACGGTATGAGAAGGAACTCGAACGCATTCTTACCGATCAGTTGGGCGCGCAAGAAGTCATCGTGTTCGATCACACCGTACGCGTTGACGATCCAGACTCCGCAAGGAAGCCCGCGCGTAACGTTCACAATGACTACAGCGAAGCGGGGGCGCACGCCAGGCTTATCGATCTCGTCGGTGAGGATCGGGCGGGAGAGTTCCACCGAGACGGCTTTGGCTTCGTAAACGTTTGGCGTCCGGTTGAGAACCCAATCCAGTCGTCACCGCTCGGTTTTATCCGACCAGATACGGTCAGTGCTGCGGACTGGGTCGATAT
>JBCBZV010000067.1:0-22965 GCA_039815155.1 Pseudomonadota bacterium | reverse complement strand
CCAGCAGCGCACTGTAGGCGACCCGCGCCTCCGTCCCCTGCGCTTCTATCCGACGATCTCGAACGAGAGACTCGCCACTGATATAAGTAGCTTTGGGAACACTCGGCCAATGGAGAGCTCGGTGTACCTTTGTTCGCAATTAATTATTAGGGATGAATTGGAAATTCCGTCAACCACGCGGCGATAATGTATTACGATAGCGCGGCCCGGAGATCCTTAATCCGGGGTGGGAACGCCACCGAAAAGGAAGATTTGTAATAAGCAATGAACGAAAACTTAGAAAGCTCCCTGACCAACTGCAAGTCCCTTCCTTCACTTCCCACGGTTGCCACCAAAATCATTGAGCTGACGTCCGGTGATGATTTTGGGCTGAACGACATCACCGCCATCGTGCAGCACGATATCGCGATCGCTACCAAAATTATAGCCAGCGCCAACACTGCGGCCTATCGCCGCGGTGAGGCCAGCACGGATATCGCCCACGCTGTCTCACGCCTTGGCTTCAAGGCCACCATGATGATCGCCTTGAGCTTCTCCCTTGCGGTTAAAGACAAAAATACTCAAGCAACAGAAATCGACACTGACGCGCTCTGGCACCGTTCCGTTGCGAGCGCGGCGATTGCAAGACTGCTAGCTCGACAATTGGGCAGTGCGGATGCGGAGGCTTGTTTTTTAGCGGGTTTGGTTCAGGACATTGGCATCTTGGCTCTCATGCAGGCGGCGCCAGAAACCTACACCGACCTCAAGGATGGCAGTCATGAGGACGCAAAAAACGCCGAGCTTCAAAAGCTGGGCTGCGATCACGCCGAGGTTGGTGAGTGGCTTCTGAAACGTTGGAATCTTCCCGCTGCGGTCATCGAACTGGTCGCAGCCAGTCACAAGTTCTCTGAACTCACCCTCAATTCAGAGCAGCGGGAGGAGCAGTGGTGTATCGCAGCTTCGGGCCTGCTTGCAGATGCGATGCTCGCAAGTGACCAGCTCCAGGCGGCCCGCCTTGTGTCTTTGATCGACGGCATTTGCACCGTCAAAACCGAGGATGATCGGAACCTAGTTCAGCTGATCGCCGAAACAGTGCGCGAAGCAGAGACACTTTTCGAAACGTCTTTAGTCAACGATCCGGTAGGTTTGTTGGAGTCCTCCAAAGAGAAGCTGTTCGAATTGATGACAGCGGATCCAGGCGAAGGTCGCGACGATAAAATCGCTCAGCTCGAACAGCGAGTGTCGGCCCTTGAGCAGCAGGGGCGTCTCGACAGTCTCACAGGCGCCATCAATCGCGGACACTTTCATAACGAGTTAGATCGGTTGTTTGCGGAGGCCGTAAAAAACAGAGAAGCACTTAGCCTGATGTTTATCGATGCAGATCATTTCAAGGATGTGAACGATAGCCACGGGCACTTGGCAGGCGACGAAGTTTTAAAGTGGCTGGCGAAAGCAATTCAGCAACTCGTCCGCGGGTCGGATTTGGTGGGTCGCTACGGCGGCGAGGAGTTTGTCGTAATTTTGCCAGCGATCGAAGAAAAAGCAGCCTACGATCTTGGCGCAGGAATTTGTGATCACGTCCGCAGCAGCGCGATCGACGTCGGTGAATACGAAGTTTCGATAACGGTGTCTATCGGCATCGCCGCAGCAGGCGAAAACAGCAGGATCGGCTCTACCCGAGAGCTAATCTTCGCCGCAGATCAAGCCATGTATTTTGCAAAGCAAAGTGGACGAGACCTTTGTGTCGGAGCGTCTACCCTTCCGCCACCTCAGACATCGTCTACGGGGTAGGCGCTAGTTATGCACTCTCAGCTACCACGCTCTTAGCTACCGTAATCTTAGCTACCGCACTCATAGCTACCGCACTCACAGCTACCGCACTCGTAGCTACCAAACTCTTAGCAAATACACTCTTAGCTACGTAAGTAAGCAGCAGCTTTCGCCCTTAGCTAAACACCTTACCCGGATTGAGCAAGCCTTCTGGGTCGAGGGCACACTTGATCGTCTTCATCAACGCAAGTTCAGCAGGGGTCTTTGACCTTGGAAGATAATCCCTTTTATCCAGCCCAATGCCATGCTCCGCCGATATCGAACCTTGTACAGGAATCAGCTCGTCGTAAACGATGGTTTCGATGGCTTTTCGATTTCCACACGGGCCTATCGCCAGGTGTATGTTGCCGTCACCCAAATGACCGAAGGTAGCGTTTCTCGCCTCGGGTACTTCCCGTTCCAGTCGGTATTCAACCCGGTCAACGTATTGCTCCATATGGCGAATAGGCATGCTGACATCGAAAATCATCGCTGGATCGAGGACTCGCACCAGCGCCTCGATATCATCACGCAACGCCCATAACTCGTTGCGCTGCGCATCGCTATCAACCAATAGTGCGTCTGCTACCACTCTATCTTCGATCAGGCGACCCAGCACCTCAACAAATTGCTCCTTACAGCGAACCGAGTCCGCACCTTCTTGCTCAAGCAACACATAGAAGGCGTAATCCTTAGGAAGCAGCTCGCGGTGCCTATCGGATTCGTTTTGCAAGAGTCGATAGTGGCTTTGCCACATCACCTCAAACGCACTCAGTTTTCCTTCAAGTTCAGCTAACACTCTTTGCAAACAGTGAGTAAGCTCATCGAAACCCTTCAGGCCCAAAAAGGCCGATTGCACGGTGCTAGGTGCGGGTCTCAATCTGAGAACAGCGCGAGTTACGATCCCAAGAGTTCCCTCCGAGCCTATAAACAGCTGCTTTAGATCATAGCCGGCATTGTTCTTCAGCATCTCGTTCATCGAGGAGATTACCGTGCCGTCCGCTAAAACCGCCTCGAGCCCAAGTATTTGCTCGCGCATCATTCCATAGCGGACAACGCTATTACCTCCCGCATTGGTCGAAATCGCTCCGCCGATCTGCGCACTACCGCGAGCGCCAAAATCGACCGCAAACATCCACCCCTCTTTAGCAGCGGCCTCCTGCACTTGCTGCACAAGCGCGCCTGCTTGAGCGATCATGACCCCTGACTTACCGTCTAGCTTTTCGACATTGCACATTCGCTCCAAAGAAATCACGATGTCCTGAGGTCCCGAGGTAATTCCGTTGACCAGTCCGGACTGACCACCCCATGGCACCATAGGCTGTTTACAGCGGTGACATAGGCGCATGACCTGAGAAAGCGCGACCGTCGTTTTGGGGCGGACAATCGCCAGGGCTGGACAGCTACCAAGGCCCCAACTTAGGTTTGGCCTAGCGCGAACCTCTTCGGCTTCGAGTAAACCGCCAGCGCCCACTATCGAGCGGATTTCGTCTAGTAAACCCATTTGGCGGCCTTTCGCCTACGTACTAGCTTAGATGGCTAGGACTACAGTCTTCGATCAAAGTGACACGACCAGCCCGTAGGCGCCTGCGTGTCAATCTGCAAAGTTCCCTACTCTCTTTTCCAGTCCTGCCATGATCGCTTCGACTTGGTTTGGCTTACCGATGATCGTGTCCTGAATTTCCGACTCGGTCAGCAGAATTCTCTCCGCATCCGCGTGAGTCACGAGGTTGAGTAATTTCTTGGATGCTTGCACCGCGGATGGGCTCTTTGAGGCGATCTCCCGGGCCAAAGCCAGCGCAGACTCGAGGGGAGTATCGGTGACGTGAGTCGCAAACCCGTACTCCTTTGCCTCAGTACCGCTGAATATTCGCGCCGTATAGGTGAGCTCTCGCACTAAGTCGTCACTAGCGAGCGAATGCATAATCGCAGTGCCGCATATATCTGGGACGAGTCCCCACTTAACTTCGAGTATGGACAGCTTTGTTTCCGGGTGGACGAATCGGATATCACTCCCAAGCATCACCTGAAAGCCGCCGCCTAGCGCCACTCCATGGACTGCAGCGATAACGGGAACACGGAGCGTTCTCCATGCCCACGCTGCCTGTTGGGGGTGATTTGTGATCCCATGTGTGCGCGTCGCGAGCGGAGGTTTTGCTTCTGCGTTCTCGGCAGAGACCATCTGCTCAAACGAAGTCATATCCAAGCCTGCACAGAACGCTCGGCCTTCCCCGGAGAGCACTACAGCGCGAACTGACTTGTTCTCATTGATTTCGGCGGCGGTATCGATCAGCGCGTCAAACATAGCGCCGTTCAGCGCGTTCATTTTATCGGCTCTCGTCATGCGCACATCGGCTACGCCATCGTTGACGGATACTTGAATGCAGTCAGTCATATAAGGCTCTCGGTATTAATTTGAATTGGCTCGTCCAGCTCTGAGTGCAGCCGGAATTAGTCACCGGCTAGAAAGATACACGCCGACAAAACCGTATTCCAGCGGGCTTATTAGTACCCTTCTCATGGAGCGTGCTCCGCCTCGAATTGAATGAATTGGCTCTAAGAACGTCAGTAAATTAGTAACCAGGCTAGGGAGCAAAAGACTATGCTTGATCCACCGGTAGACCTGAACCAAGAGAAGACACGGCTTTTAGAATCTTTAGCAGAAGAACAACCCTCAACCATTCAGTACATCGATCATCTTTCAGCCGATCAGCCGAACGAAGCCCCTGCTCCGCCCAGAGGACTCACTCTTGTGAGTCGATCGGGCCAACGCCTATCCGCTGGCGCGCTGACGAGGGAGATGCGTCACCTCATCCTCGCTACGGACGTGCGCCGCAGTTATCGGGAAACCTGTGATCCGGAACAGCCAACTTCCGCGACGATCGACCCAGCCAACGGTAGCGCAAAGGCGAACTGTGGATACTTACTCGACATCGAGACGGGTTATGTAAGCGATTGTGACCTTCCACTAAGCATCGATGCGGCGCTGAATCATTTCGCAAAGGAGGCTGGTTTAGTGATCGAGGGCTACGAACTCACAGTAAGCGTGAGACGGATCGACCAGTAAAAAGGCTCCGCTTGAGGCTGGCCAGCCATAGAGACCTACTACTTGGCCAATGCTTGTCGCACCAAGGGAAGCTGATCGTTGCCAAAATATACGCTGCCTCCATCGACAAACATCATCGGAGAACCGAAAGCACCGCGCTTGATCGCCTCATCCGTACTTGCACGGAGCCGATCTTTGACCGCTTGCTCCTGAGCACGGGCAACAAGCTTTTCGCCATCGAACCCAGCGTCATTCGCGACCTGAGCCAAAACCTGAGGATCGTCTAGATTTTTCTGCTCACTAAAATAAGCGTGAAACGCGGCTTCCGTAAAGCGAAACAGCTCTTGTTGCTCATCCTCGAGGGCGCAGCAAACGCGCATGGGCAGAACCGATTTGAGTGGATGGTGCGGCGACGGAAAGTTCATCGGCAATCCAGCCAGCTGAGCCCATTCCAAGAGCCACGCGAAGACGTGGCGCACCTTCGGATGATCTGGGTTTGCCCGCGATTCATAAACGGTGTGATTCGCCGCATTGAATACGCCACCCACCAAAAATGGTCGCCACCGCACCTCGGCCCTTGTTTCCTTCAGGATTGGCTGAATGTTGTGAAAAGCCAAGCGAGTCCAAGGCGACGATAAATCGTAGAAAAATTCGATAGAAGACATAAGCGGCTCGAGGCAAAAGCGGCATAGTACGCGAATTTAGAAAAGACAATCTTTAATCCCGATAAGCAGGGTAATAAACTGTTAGGCCATGTTGTTGTCTCAGATTTTTCGGAGCCGAGGTCGAATCGTACGGCGCTGGATCTTACCCAGCCTAGCTGCTCGAATCCTTGTTCCTCTAGGTTTCATGCCGGGCAATGTCTTTGCCGGCGAATTCCTACTGCCCTGCCCATCGGCGATGCCAGCGAGCGTTTTTCAGTTGGGTTTGGAAAGGATGGGCAGCGAAAGTCGTGCCCATCAGACAACCGCCAGCCATCTAGGCCATGCAGGCCATGAACATCATTTTGCCGGATCGACTGCCACAGCTTCTAGCGGTGACGCTGATCTAGTTGGCAGTGAGCGTCAATGCCCGATTGGTTCGGCTCTGTCAGCCGATATCCACAGCAGTACCTCCTCCTATATTGCAGTACCGCCGAGCCTACCGCCTGGGACCGCAATCACAAGCTCGGCACTCACTCTCAATCAGGTTTTTGCAAGGTATTACGCAAGAGCTCCTCCTGTCTCCGCAAGCTAGTAACAAATATCCACGGTAAGGAAGTTTCCTTTTTACCGTGCCGCTTACTGTAACGCGAGATAATCTTATGCAACTCCGACATCTAGTCGTGCTGCTGGCCTGTGCCTGCGCCGCAAATACAAAAGCCGATATTGCACGCCCCGACTCCCACGCGCCTATCGGCGTAATGGGTGATCACACACACGAGGTTGGCGAGTACATGCTCTCCTATCGTTTCATGGCGATGGAAATGGAAGGCAGCCGCTTGGGTTCCGACCGAATTTCTTCAGACCAGATTGTAACGACCGTTTCCAACCGATTCTTCGGCAGACCAGGGCAACCACCCATGCTTCGAGTCGTTCCGACCGAAATGACCATGAATATGCACATGTTTGGCGCGATGTACGCTCCCACGGATCGGGTGACGCTTATGCTTATGGCCAACTATTCAGACCTAGAAATGGATCACCTGACTTACCAGGGTGGCATGGGCACGAACGTGCTTGGAACTTTTACAACAGAGAGCAGCGGCTGGAGCGATACAACGCTCGCTGGTCTTGTAAAGCTTTACGAAAGTTCGACTTCAAACATTCACGCAAATTTAGGGGTTTCGCTACCTACCGGTAGCGTCGAAGAACGCGACGAGATCCTAACGCCAATGGGTATGCGCCCAACGGTGCGCCTGCCCTACCCGATGCAGCTAGGGTCAGGCACCTATGACCCGCTTTTGGGACTAACCTACCGGGGTTATGCGAACGCCTGGGCCTGGGGCAGTCAGTGGCGTAGCACCTTGCGGACAACTGACAACGATGAAGGCTATCGCCTGGGCGATGTGCATATGCTGAGCGCTTGGCTTAGTTATATGTTCAGTCCGAGCGTGAGCGCATCCGTGAGGCTCAGCTACGAAGATGAAGACCGCGTCTCCGGTATCGACTCACGCATTGTCGCTCCCGTGCAAACGGCCGACCCGGATCGCCTCGGGGGTGAAACAACCTCGATCGCTTTCGGAATGAACCTCTTGGCTAGCGGCGCGCACGATGGATGGCGCTTGGCCTTTGAATACAGCGTACCAATCGAGCAGGACCTGAACGGCCCGCAGCTAGAGACGGACTCTGTCTTTACCTTGGGCCTACAGAAAGCTTGGTGAGTTCCGGGCAATAAAACTCTTGTTCCTTAGTTTTCTGGCTCTTCAACCCCCAGTTCGTGCCATGCGACCTAAGCCAATAAGCCCAGAAAAAGGATGACGCGTTTGAACGGCCGACTCGGTTCTAAAACGGCAGACTTGGTTCTAAAACGGCAGACTTGGTTCTAAAAAGAGTAGCGAAGATCCACACCCCAAGTTCGTGTTTCATCGATTCGGGTGTGGATCGCGCCCAAATCAGCGGCTGCCAGTCCACCGGGATTTTCTGCGGTTTCTTCATCCAACAGATTGTTACCCCACAAAGCGACTTCGATGTTGCCATCATCATTGGACCAGGCAATGCGCGTATTCAGTAGCTTACGATCCTGAAAATACCAGGGTCCGGTGACAAAAATAGCCTCGTTCGCATCGGGACCGGGATCCTCAGTAAAGACATAGTTCATATGCCAAAGAAGGTCTCCAACGGGTATGTTCGGGATCCAATCGAATTTCAGTGTGTATTGAACGGTCGCGTCTACGACTTCCACCTCACCCCCGGCGGGCTCGCCGGCGGCGTTGAAAAACGGTTCGGACACTTCCTCATTCTCACGCCAAGTGGTCAGCGCACCGAGGCGGAGCGTGTCGGTGACGTTCCAAGAGAGCAAGATTTCGATTCCGTCCGCCTCGTCATCGCTGCTTACCACACCCGGGGCAGCAGTGGGATCGTCCGGACTGTCCTTGATGTCCTCTGAACGTTGGCGTCCTTCCAGCTCCTGGTGGAACAGGGAAATCTCTGCGCGGAGCTGGTCACCGAAGAAGTCACCCTTCAGCCCGATTTCGTAGCTGGTCATCTCCTCTGGATCGAAGGATCCGGCCTGGAAAGAGCGAAAGCTCTGGCCGTCAAACCCACCGGACTTATAACCTGTCGCATAAGACGCGAACAGCATCGCGTTCTCAGCGAACTGCCAGTCAACGACCAAACGGCCAGTAACACGACTCCAGTCATCACTCGTTGCAAACTGGTCAAAGAAATTATCCGGCGATGCGCCCGTTTGTGAGGGATCGTAGTTGACACGAAAAAGGGCGAAGGGCCAGTCCAAGCTATTGTCGAAGGTCTGCCAAGAGTAGTCCTTTTCGTCGAAGTTGTAGCGCAGGCCAGCGGTTAAACCAACGGAATCTGTTAGCTGGTAGCGTGCATCAGCAAACAGGCCCCAGTTAACGAAGTCTCCCGTATTGTCCATCGTCTCCGTGAAGTACTGGCCCGCAAAACTCTGGGGCAAAACGGCAGTTTCCGCACCGGTGAGCTCCGTCGCCAATTGAGAGAAGCCCAGGAACACCTCATCAGGAGATTCTC
Organism: Pseudomonadota bacterium; assembly: GCA_039815155.1. Classification (GTDB taxonomy): domain Bacteria; phylum Pseudomonadota; class Gammaproteobacteria; order Pseudomonadales; family Halieaceae; genus Congregibacter. Next base: position 14,442 of record JBCBZV010000067.1, on the reverse strand, counting down.
CAAAGAAATCCCAGATATGGCTGGTCTGGTCCAACACAACATCGGGTGAGATGAATCCTGCGTCTTGCGCAAATGGCAATAGCTGTCCGCTCAAGAACTGCATATAAGAATCGGTAAGCAAACCGATGTCGGTACGCTGGAAAACGCTTTCGCTGCTGTAGTTACCACCGAACACAAGGTTGATCTTATCGGTGACGAAGTTAAAGCGGAGTTCGCTGTAAAAGATATCCGAGTCTTCAATATTGTTCGTATCTAGATAGCGCCGAGCTGCGGCGGTGCCGTCCTCTTCCTGGAGATTCGTGGTCTCCCAATCGCGATAACTGACAATACCGAAGGCGGACCACCGGTCGTCAAAGGCGTGATTAATCTGAAGAGACACACCGTACATATCGCGGGTCTCTTCTTCGTTGTTCCGACTGGCATCATAAACGCCGCCAGCACCGACCACGTCATGCTGATCCCGGCCTCTAAACGGATCGCTACTGCCGTTAAAAGCGAACCGGCTTACGCCGATCGCGGGTCGCGGCATTTCGTCACGATTTTCGAAATCGACGGCTAGCTGTACACTGGTAGCGTCTGTTGGAGACCACAAGGCGACGCCGCGAAACGCGGTGTAACCCTCGTCCCGGAAGTCATCGCCCCCCGTCACGCTCTTAGTTAAGCCATCTCGCTGCTGCGAAAACACATTCGCCCGAAGGGCGAGTGAGTCATTCACTGGAACGTTAACCATAGCTTCCAAGCGGCGCCAATTTTTTGTACCCAAACGTAGTTTGGCGAAGCCCTCAAACTCTTGGCTAGGCTTGTTGGGAACGATATTAATGACCCCGGCCGTTGCGTTGCGTCCAAACAAGGTGCCTTGCGGCCCCTTAAGCACCTCAGTGCGAGCGATGTCCGTAAACGGTATCGACGTCACGGCCCGAGGCATGTAGGAGCCGTCGTAGAAAGTCGCTACGGAAGGGTCTTGCCCGGAACTGATATTCGGGCTGCGTACGCCGCGGACTGTGATACCAAGTTGGGTTGAGCCGCCGATAGGGTCGCCTATTTCAACCCCAGGCATAAACTGATCGATTTCCTGGATCGTCGCGGCTCCGGTGTTGATCATATCCTGCGCGGTAAAAGCGTTCACGGTAACAGGCACGCTTAGGTAGTCTTGCTCCCGCTTTTGCGCAGTAATCACCACTTCTTCCATGAGCGAGTAGCGACTTTCTCGCGCATCGGTTTCCTGAGCCGCCACCTTAGCGGCTGTAAAGGTCACGACGGTTACCGCAACGGCAAGTGGAACAACGCGCGGGCAAAAATCCTTGCTGGCGGAATCTGAGTTTCTGTTTGCTGCGGCGTTTTGCGTATCGGTTTTTTTACTCATTATTTTCCCCTGAATGACTGCTTTTTTGGCCGATGCTACGACTTTATTTTTGTGGTGAAGCGGCCTCCATTGGTCGCAAATTCGACGCCGGTGACCATAGCGTAGCTGACTCTCCCTGACTAGGAGGCACTACTAGGGTAAGGAATCAAAAACCTTGGCGGCAAGCTCCAGCAACGAGCTATCAAAGCCGGGCGGTGCCAATAGGCTTATCGGAACCTGCTGTGCATTAGGAGCGCTCGGGAAAACGAGCTGAGGAAAGCCAGTCAGACAAGACGGTGCTGTCAGTTCAATCGCAGAATACCGGTACTGGGCTAGCTGAACCTCTGTCCAATCCCGGTTTGGTCCAGAGAAGGGTTGTATGGGCAGAAGCAATAGCGCTTCTCCGCCAAGAATGCTCGCCAGCTTATCTCGATATTGGCCCCGTAGCTCTTCGTCTTTGCTAGCCTCCGCTCTGCTAACGTCAGCTAACTTCTCGCAGTTCTTCAATCGAGCAGCAACCCCTGGCGCAAGCGCATCCGAGTGTTTTTTGGCCCACTCTGAATGGGTGTTCCATATCTCTCGACCACGTATTCGTTCGAATAGCTCGGTCACCGGTGCATTGAAAATCTCCGCGGGATCGACTCGGGACACCGGCACTTGAAGTTCTTCTCCCAACCTAGCGGCGGCCTGCGCTAGGACCTTTCCGTCCTCTTTATTGACTCCTTCGTCCGCAACTAAGATCTGATTCACGCTCATCGGCGAGCCTTGCTTCGGTCCTAGGCAAGTAAAAGCTCGATGCAAAATCTGCAAGTCTTTTGCCAGCAGACCCACTACGTCAAAACTCGGGGCCAGTGGAAGCACCCCCTGTGAGCTAATCAGGTCGTGGGTCGGACGAATACCGGCGATGCCGCAACAGGCAGCGGGAATACGAACCGATCCCGCGGTGTCCGTACCTAGCGCGAAATCCACGAGGCTCCCGGCTACCGCTGCTGCGCTCCCCGAGGAAGAGCCTCCGGTGAAGCGTTCTGGATAATGTGGATTTTGCGGTGCGCTCCCCTCTCCGACATCTCCTACTAAAGAGAATGCCAACTGGTCGAGCTTTGTCAGCCCCATCATTTCGGCTCCTGCCTCAAGCAGCGAGGCGACGCTTGGTGCTGTCCGCTCTGCTGCCACGTGCGTAGAGCGCCAACGGGCATTGCCAAAAGAAGAGATATGCCCGGCAATAGAGAACAGATCCTTTACAGCAAAAGACAGTCCGCTAAGCGCCCCCGTACCGGTCGCTGGCAGGGAGAAGGAGTCTTTTACCCAGGCGTTGTAATTCGGAACATCCAAGATAAGCTCTCACCTCATTAGAAACGGTAACAACGACTGTTTTGAGGCCAGGGATTGGCTTTCATCGCCTCGTAGTAGCGAAAAAACTGCTGATCGACCGCGCGAGCCCGCGCCGCTACTCCCTCGCGCCGGTAACGGCTTAATCGAGAAGGACCACCGTTATAGGCTGCATAGGTAGCCTTAACGAGGTTTTCCGCGCCGCCAGGATGCTCGTGCTCACCTCGTCTAACCGCATAATCGATAAAGTAATGATCTAGTATTTGAATACCGGCCGCGACGTTGTAACTGACATCGGACTCCAGCCGATCAAGATCAAATAGACTACGCCAAACGCGACCCACAATTTGCATCATACCGACAGCACCGACTGAGGATTTGATCACATCGACACCACTTTCCGCGGGCAAGTAGTGACGCCAGCACGTTTCCTTCCACGCTGTCGCACGCACCAAGGGTTCAAACAGTGCCTGCTGCTCCGCATTAAGTCGCGAGTCGTCGCGGTGTTCCCTGATCGCGTTCTCGAGCAGCAGCGCTACGACCCCAAGATAGTCGTTTAGCGTTGATGGTCTGGGAAACAGTACTCGGAGTCTGTCGCCGGGGCTCATCTCCTGTGCTATCGCCCGCTGGATCGGTAGCAATGGATACCACCATGCGCGCGCAGGACCGGGCGAAGCAGAACTTGAGGCCGTAGCTGTAAAACCGAAAATAGCGCGCAGGTTTTCGTCGGGCTCCAACGGCAAGGGAGTGAAACTCACTGGAGCATCTCCGGCTAGCAGCATTTTTGCGAGTCGATGTAGTCCTTCGCCGCTGATTTCCACTCCATATCGCGGACCCAAAGCATCGACCAGGAGCAGTGCGTCCCCCGCAGCGAGAAACCCGATCATGCGCAGACCTGCATCATTGTCACCGTCTCCCTCAGGCAGTTTTCGTGCTAGCTCTCCAAGCTGCTCCCAGACTGAAAGAAACAGCTGACGAACCGCTTCCTCCGATTCAATAACTGCCCCCGTGGGATCGGTTACGGCGACACTTTCGGCAGGATCACCAGCCGGCTCCAAAGCCTCCACCGGTAGCGCAGGCGCTTGTCGCATACTGTCCAAGACTTCACTGATTTGCAGGCGTGCATCTAGCAATACCGCCAGCAGGTCGAGCTGCAGTTCCCGATCGTCGGTGCGCATCACTAAGTCGCTTACGATCGTGGTTACGAACCCGTCTAGCTCGTCCTGCAAAAGGGTTGCCGGTTGCTGTGCGTCAGGATGCACCGCGGTGCCGGCCCGTGTCGCCTGGTTGACGGGCTCGTTTCGGCCCTGCTTTGTCTCCTCACTTAACTCCGCAGCACCGCCCATCACCACAGGCGCTTCTGGCAGTCCTATGGTAAATGATAAGACGGCGTTCAACCCGAAGTCCGTCGACTGTACCTCGCTGAGATGTGCAAGATCTGTCAGGCGAGGCGCATCCAGCGTTGATCCCATAAAACGCATAAGCAGTTCATCGACTGAAAGCAGGAGGTCACCGACGTCAACTCGCACTGTGTCCAATCTTGGAATCAGGAGTGCTTGGGCAAGCTTTCGACTCGCGGGCGTCAGTAAACTGCTATTGCCGTCTCGCTTTCGCAGCTCGGCTTCCACGGTAGTGAAACTGATACCCGCGCCCTGTGAATCGACCTCCGGCTGCATGCGGAGCACAAGTTGCGCGTCTAGCCCACTGATGCCGGGACAGCGTGAGAAGATGCGGAGCCCCGCGCTAATCTCTGAGTCGAGGGCGAGCTCCAGAAACGACGAATCCCGGCCCAAGGAAAATGATTTGATCTGAAGCTTGTTGCAGTCGTCGGCTAGAATCTGCCCTTGCCCAGAGCCGCTGATTTGCAAGGCTTCACGCATACGGTCGGCCACTAGTGACATGGGTATCGCCATGGGCACTGTTAATTGGGTAGTTGGGGCTTTGAAGATTTCCGCACCAGGATCGTCACTGCCTAGTGCGAGAATGCCATAGCCACATAACACCGCTCCTAAACAGGCTTTGCAAGTGGCTCGAAAAAAGAAGTAACTAAGAAACATAAAGCTATTGTGGCTGCGACAAGCCTCCTCGGCAATCGTGATCCAAGTGCTTAAACGCGCTGGCTACAGGTCGCGTTTCGTCGTTAACGATCAGCACACTTGAATGGCGTAGAATTCGTCCGCGATTCTGACGCCACAGCATAGACGTCACAGCATAGACGTCACAGCATAAAGTTAGCAGGCGCTTGAATTCGCCGAACCCGCATCCCTAGCAATTTGCTTGGACAGGGTCCCAGCGGGCAAGATAAATGTTTCCTAAAGCGGAAATACCATGCAAAAAAGCACGACGCCGATCCAGCCCTGGATGCAAACTGCTCTGCGCGAAGGTCTCGATCATCTAAACCACGGACGGATCAATGAGGCTTCGGCGTGCTGTCAAAAGCTGCTCTCTGCTAAACCTGATTTAGTAGAAGGTCACTTCCTGGTTGGTTTGATCGCCCGGGAGATAAAAGAAACGAGTAACGCTATTCGAGCCTTCGGCTCGGTAACGCGGCTCAAACCAGATCATGGTGCCGCCTGGGCCAATCTGGCTTTTTTGTTTGTCAGAGCAGGCCATGCTGGACGGGCCGATACGGCGCTTGCGAAAGCCGTAGCGCATGCAGACAACAACCCCCACGTTCTGGATTTGATCGGGCAGGTGCACGGCCAATTGGGAGAGCATGAACTTGCAGGCACTTGGTACGAACGCGCTTTAGCGGGAGATCCTGAGAGCATCCCTTTTCAAATTAATCTTGCCAACAACCATCGCTTTCTAGATCGGACAAGCCAGGCAGAGAATATTTTGGAACGCGTCATCGAACGGGTTCCGGGACATCCAAATGCGCACTGGCTGGTGTCTGGTTTGCGCAAGGCCACAGATCGAAATCACGTAAGAGTCCTTAAAGACCTAATCGGTAGGGTTAGAAATCCCAGAGCGCTTGCTTTTTTATACTACGGTCTGGGCAAGGAACTCGAAGACCTTGAGGACTGGGATAGTGCGTTTGAGGCGTTCCAGCAAGGAGCATGCGAACGCCGTAAGACGCTAGACTTTAGTGAGGCGCTCGAACAAGAGACCTACGACGCCTTTGCTAACCGGTTCACGGAGGACTGGCTGGCGCGCGGGCCAAGCGGAAATCTCGACGATTCGCCAATCTTTGTCGTTGGTCAACCCCGCACCGGCACCACGCTTATTGAGCGCATCATCGTAGCTCATTCTCAAGTGCATTCCGCGGGCGAGCTTCGCCAGTTTGGCCACTGTCTGCGTCGCTTAGGCGATTACCGAGAACAATCAAACTATTCGCCGAAACTAGCCGAAATTGGAGCACGGGTTGATCCGGAGAAGTTAGGTAGCGCCTACCTGGCATCAACAGCCAAACTTCGTGGCGATACTCCTCGCTTTGTCGACAAACTACCGCCAAATTATTTGTACATACCGCTGATTTTAAAATCCTTGCCGAACTCGAAGATCGTTCATCTTCGGCGGGGACCGATGGACGCCTGCTTCGCGAGTTTCAAGCAGCTTTTCGCCGATGCCTACCCGCACTCCTACGAACAGAGCGAGATGGCTCGTCACCACGCGCGCTACTTCAAGCTGATGGAGATTTGGCGACAGCGCTTTGGTGATCGCTTTTTAGATGTCTCGTACGAAGACACGGCGGCTAATTTAGAACCCAATGCGAGAGCACTGATCAGGTTCCTAGGACTGCCATGGGAAGACGCTTGTTTGTCTTTCCATCAGCAAGAAGGAGCGGTTACTACCGCGAGTTCGGTTCAGGTTCGACAGCCTGCTCACACGCGCTCCGTCGGTCGTTGGCGCCGCTATGAGGCGCAGCTAGTGCCCATGCGCACGGCTCTCGAACAAGAAGGAATACCTCTGGAACTATGATGGACGCGAGAATTTTTGCCAGCGTATGGGCCCGGTGTGGCACGCAGGCACCAACTCGGTGCGAGTGCTTAGGTCTCGGTTCTACTTGAGGGATTATTTTCCGAACCTGTAGGAACGCACGCTTGAGAACGCAGATATTTTTTACGTTTCTGGGGTATTGCGCAATGTTTCAGCAAGAGCTAGCGTCTTTGGGTAAAGCAGACCGCTCGAACGCTACGTGAGCTGGCCTACTCTTACAGGAAAACAACCAAGAGATACGGGAAGATAATATGGCTAAGCATCGACTCTCGAAAGCCAGAAAGAATAACGAATCCTTCGTCAGACATCCCGGTAGAAGATCAAGACTTGCGCAAGCAGTCTCGATGGCGGTTTTTGCTGGCACCGCTACGAGCCCTCTCTATGCACAGGATGAACTCAGCCTCGAAGAGGTGGTTGTTACCGCCACAAAACGGGCGGAATCGGTGCTAGATGTGTCCGTATCAATGACGGCGATGACGGGCGCTGAAACAAGACTACTCAATCTAAACGACATCAAAGATCTGATTCAGTTTACGCCTGGCATCTCAGGAAACTCCAAGGACTCTTTTCTGGACACGATTGCGGTCCGCGGCATTCGGACCAACTTGTTTGGGAATGGCGCGGAACCGTCGATTGGTTTTTATGTGAACGGTATGTACCAGGGTCGAACCGGTGCGGCGGTCAGCGGCCTGTTCGATGTAGAACGTACGGAGGTACTTCGTGGACCACAGGGCTTTCTCTTTGCACGAGGCGCGGTGACAGGAGCTTTTAATGTCATCACCGAAAAGGCCAATACGGAAGCCACCGAAGGCTACGCAGAACTCGACGTTGGTGAGCGCGGCGTGTTCGTATTTGAGGGGGCAGTTAACTTACCGATCAACGACAACTTTGCCGTGCGCATTGCCGGATTCCATACAGAAGAGGACGGCTACGTTGAGAACTTGTTTGGTGGACCGGACCTGATCGCCCATGACAATGACTCCTTGCGAGTCAGTTTCAACTACAACACAGAGAAGTTTAACGGTGACTTGATACTGCAATACGACGATCGGCAGCAGGAAGGTTCTATATATCGTGTGACTGGGCAAGGGCCAAATTTCACTAGCGGTAAATCGTTATTACTCAGCGGCGGCACGCCCTGGAACGTTGGTGATAGCAGAAACGTCAACATCAATAACGAAGTTGGTGACCGCGATGAGGCCGAGGTATTCAGCCTTGGTTTGATCATGGATTACGATCTTGGCTTTGCGACATTGTCGTCTATCACCCATTACAAAGACCACGACTACGAGTACGGTGAAGACTTTGACGGTCTGCCGATCACTCTTTTCGAATACGAACAGTTTCAGTCAGGCGAGTATTTCGAGACGGAGCTTCGTCTGACGTCCCAGGGTGATGGACCGCTAAGCTGGTACGCGGGCGCGTCTTATTACAACGAAGACATCGACACCACGTTTGGCAACATCCAGAGCGAAGATGTCTATTGCGATCTCTACCTCAACTACTATCTGTACGCGGGCCAGACGTACCGGGGTTGCTCGGCCTACTACGAAGACTACTTGGGTTATGAGTTCACGCCGTCTACTAACGGCTTGATCAACGATTACAACGAGACCATTGGCTCCTACGAAGGCTACTCTGCCTACGTAGAAGTTGGCTACGCATTCAATGAGCAGTTTGATGTTGCGGTGGGGGTGCGTTACTTCGATGATGAGCGCGACTACTCTAATGAGCGCTTGGCGGACCTCGGTGGATCACAATTTTCCGGCGGTGTGCAAGGCGTATTGCCCACCCCTGACGGCGCGCTCTCCGATTCGCAAAGTTGGAGTGACACGACATTCCGTATCGTCGCCAACTGGCGTCCAAGCGATAACTCCCTATTATTTGCTTCCGTAGCGACCGGGTACAAACCAGGCGGTTACGACACTTATGGGTTTGAGAATATCGCTACGGGCCAAGCATCCGATGGCGAAGCCCTTCTTGGGAGGGATCGTCCAGCGGACTTCGATGAAGAAACGGTCACCTCCTATGAGATAGGCTACAAAGGCACGTTGCTTGACGGCCGTGTCCAGCTGTCCTGGACTGGTTTCCTCTACGAATACAAAGATCTCCAGTCTTTCTTTACCCAGCCAAATCCGAACGGTCCAGGGTTCCAAACCGTTGCGGGTAACGTCGGCGTTCTCGACGGATGGGGCAGCGAGATTGAGTTTTATGCGGCTCTCTCCGAGAACGTGACCTTGCGAGTCGGAGGATCCTGGCTCGATTCTGAGGCGAACAACGTTCAAGCGTTTTGTGGTGCAGCGGTCGATCTCGGCGGTACAGAGGACGACTGCGAAGGAGAATCGCTTCCGCTTGCTCCGGAATACACCGCCTTCGCCGTGCTCAACGGCAGCTTCCCGATCGGAAACCAAGGCGGTGAGATCTTCGGCAACATCGCCTGGTCATGGGAAGACGATATCCGGGGCGATTGGATCCCACCCCGGTTGTCGGAGCAAAACATTTCGACCATAGATCAAACGGACATTGTCGTCGGCTATCAGCAGGACAACTGGATCATCAGTGGCTACGTAGAGAACGTCTTTGACAATACCTGGTCCGATGGCACCTTTGGAGAAGGTTTCGATGGCTCACCGTATCCGCAGTATGTGTTTGGTCCGGCCAGACCACGCACAGCGGGCGTCAGGGCGAGCTATAGTTTCTAAGGCAGTGCCAAATTGTACGGAGCCCGCGGTTTGCGAAAGCCGCGGGTTTTTTTTGCCTGCGGAAATTCATGCGCTACTCGAGCCGTCTAGCAAGCTAGTACCATCGGGGCAGCAAGCGCTAAGCCACTAGCAATCCATCTGGATCGCGTGCCACTTTTTGGTGATCAAGACATTGAAACTCAGCTTTAAAGAAATGATCGAAGTCGCTGAACGGGATATTGAAACTATGCCGATTGCGGAGGCCCTAAGCTCGCTGGGGTCTGCGGACACGATCTTCATCGATCTCCGAGACATTCGGGAAATCCAGCGAGACGGCTTGATCCCCGGCGCCTTTCATTGCCCTCGCGGCATGCTTGAATTCTGGGTTCATCCCGAAAGCCCTTACCACAAGCCGATCTTTGCGGAGCAGGGAAAGAAGTTTGTGTTTTACTGTGCTTCCGGATGGCGGTCGGCGCTAGCCACACGAGACGTTCAAGCGCTCGGCCTGAGCCCTGTCGCCCACGTAGAGGGTGGTTTCTCAGCGTGGAAGAATGCCGGAGGTAGCATCGCCGAAAAGTGATAAGAAATTTAGAGGCTAAAGTCCCAATGCAGAAAATTCGTGACTTTCGTGAACAAGCTCTTAGCGATCCGGAACGCTTTTGGCGCACTCAAGCTTCTCTCATTCATTGGAACAAGCCGTTCACAAGAGCCATCAATACCGATGCCCCTCCCTTCGTAAGCTACTTTGAGGGTGGCTATACAAATCTCTGTTACAACGCGGTAGATCGCCATCTTGAAGACAGGGCTGACCAAGCGGCGCTGATTTACGTCTCCGGGGAGACTGGTACAGATCAAACATTTTCCTTTGCAGACCTGCATCGAGAAGTCATGCGTTGTGCCGCACTTCTGGAGTCGAAGGGCGTACACAAAGGAGACCGCGTCCTTCTCTATCTACCAATGATTCCAGAAGCAGTTTTCGTCATGCTCGCCTGCGTACGCATCGGCGCTGTTCATTCAGTCGTATTCGGAGGCTTCGCATCACAAGCCTTGGCAGACCGCATAGATGACCTTAGGCCAACATTGATTGTCGCGGCCGATGCCGGTCTGCGCGGTGGTAGAGTCATAAACTACAAGCATCTTCTCGATACGGCGCTGGGTGCGGTGAGCCACCGAGTAGACACAGTATTGCTGGTTAATCGAGGCTTACTGGATGATTTGCCAGTGGCGCCTGATCGCGACCAAGATTACCAAGAAGCGCTCCACGCGATCCCTGAGCAACAGGTGCCCGCCGTTTGGCTGGAGTCGAGCGCTCCCTCCTATATCTTGTATACCTCGGGCACAACTGGCGCACCGAAGGGCGTTCAGCGCGATACCGGTGGCTACAGCGTTGCCTTGGCCGCATCGATGCGACATATCTACGACGGCCGAGCCGGCGAAACAATGTTTTCGACATCCGACATCGGGTGGGTAGTTGGGCACTCCTACATTGTCTACGGCCCGCTACTGGCAGGGATGGCTACAATTCTCTATGAGGGCACTCCGCTTTTCCCGGATCCGGGTATCTGGTGGCGAACCATCAGCAAGTACAAACCGGCAATTCTTTTTTCTTCCCCTACGGGAATACGCCTGTTCAAGACAGAAGACCCTAAGCACATCAGCGACAACGACACTTCAAGTCTGAGACACGTGTTTCTTGCCGGTGAGCCACTGGATGAAGCAACCGCGAAGTGGGCCTCGCAGGTTTTGGGTCAGCAGGTCAAGGATCATTTTTGGCAGACGGAAACCGGCTGGTCGATTATCTGTCCGCTTCCCGGCATCGAAGAACACCCGCTCAAGTGGGGTTCGCCCAGCTTTGCTGCCTACGGCTATGACGTCCAAATCATAGATGAAGCGACCGGCCAATCCGTCTCCCACGGAGACAAGGGTATGCTGGCGATCCGATGGCCTCTACCCCCAGGAGCCATGACGACTATTTGGGGAGACGATGAGCGTTTCGAAAAGACCTACTTCCGAACCTACTCCCATAGCGACGGTGACGAGGTCTTTTACCTAACCTTCGATTTTGCCGTCTGCGATGATGAGGGCTATCACTATTTGTTGGGGCGCTCAGACGATGTCATTAACGTTGCCGGCCATCGCTTGGGTACACGGGAGATTGAAGCGACGCTTTGCGAACTATCCGATGTGGCAGAAGCGGCTGTCGTCGGCGTATCCCATGAGGTAAAGGGCCAACAACCGCTGGCATTTTTGGTAACTAGAACCAGTACTTTCGAAACCGAATCAGCGCTCAAACATGTGCGTCAATCTCTCGGAGCAATCGCGTGCCCGGGGGCAATCTATGTAGTTTCTGCCTTACCAAAGACTCGATCCGGGAAAATTCTTCGACGCGTGCTGCGTTCAATAGCGGAAGGCGAAGATCCGGGAGAGCTGCCCACAATCGAGGACGCTAGCATCATCGATCGTGTACGTGAGGAATTAGCGGCCCGCTGATTTTTCCGCCCGAACCGTTACTATACAGCTTCAAAAAGCTATGACCCCTCAATCCGAACAAGCTACGTCGATAGCTTCTCAGGACCCGTGATTTTGTCACCAACTGCAAGAAGCAGCGCACTACGCAGCCGACGAGCCAGGAATAGTTCGGGACGGGTGAGAATACTTGGCCTTCTACTCGTGTCAGTAGTGGTTGCGGTCGTGTCCTATTCACAGCAACTTGTGATACCGATTTTTCTTGGCCTGCTTTCCTGGGCTAAAGTTTGGGGCAAGGTGTGGATGAAAAGCTTCACCCCGAAGCTCGCGGTGCTGTTCCTAAAAAACAGCTTCGTTATCCAAGTCCGCAGTCTTTTCGTGCAGGCATCCGCACACCTTTTCGTTAAATCTCATAAACCCTGGCGACGCCTTCTAGCTCGAATGCGCCTATTTCTTGTCCATGTATTCAAAAGCGTATTTTCCTGGTACCTGAAAATGCCGCTCTGGCTCCGGACGGCGATAGCAATCGCCGTTTTACTCGCTACCGCAGGGAGCTCCTTTGCCGTATTCGCGCTGCTGATCATCCCACAACCGTTGCTCGACTGGTTCCGAGCTCGAATCGTTGTGATTCTTAATCGTCTTGGTGTAACACGTCTCTTTATGACGATCTGGAATCTTTTCGTACCGGAAGCACTGCGCCACCGTTGGCACATTTATTTAAAGTGGACCTTGGGGAGACGACAAGTAAGGGCAGCTCAGTCGGTGCTCGAAAAAGTCCGACGCACACCGGTGGATAGCAACGCATCGGCTGCGGAGATCCAGGCTCAATGAGTTGGCGCATGCCATAGGATTGCACCAGAAAGGTGGAAACCCATTGGATCCCGTTCGCCGCGGCGCCGTCTTTTGCGCAAACGAAAAGCGCCAGCCTAGGGTGTCGATTCCTCTTCCGCGGGCGCGGCATACACGCCAGGAGTTCCGTCATAGCCATCTGCCAAACAAGGTGTTGCACCACATACGTTGATGACTTCCCCCGTCCTCCAGAAGTGCGCCCGCTGATCCAATGCATTGCTCTGCGCAAGGGGCAATGAGTGGGTGTTAAACCCCTCTAATTGGGGAAGATTGTCCAAACGCTGAAGCGGTGTTCCATCGTGACCGTTGATTGGAAAGGGACCTGAATCCCAAACCATCAGACCGTTGCCCTCTAACGGATAGGTAGTGATCGGATCAATTCCAAAGTACGGGGTTTCGGCCACATGGCGACCATCGACAACCGTCGGGTTGTGGCGAAGTAGACCTAGGGTCCTGGCGTATAGCTCTCCCGCGGTCTCATTGAGCGTTTGGTCGCCGACGGACGTGTGCATCAACACACGGGTTGTGGGTGTGCCTGCAAGAGGATCACGCGTAAGGTAGTTCGCGTAGCCATTGCCTTCTCCGCGGTCCCAGAGCATTTGTACAAGGCTCAGACCCAAAGGCCGCACAAGGGAGTCCGGATAAGCCGGATTGTAGGCTAGGGAAAACTGCTGCCAAGCATCGCCGCGACGGATAATGAGGCTCCACTGCATGCCAGCCAGGCTCAACACGGAGCGTTCGAAGTGCGGACTCACTGCAGTCAGCGCACCACCCATGATGGCACCCTGAGATTCGCCATCGAAGTGAACCTCACCGGCTTTGAATAAAGGATTACCTTCGTCATCTTGAAAAGCCGGGCTACTCAAAAATCCATCGCTGTGAAAAATAGCTTCCGAGAGGAACATAAAGTTCAAAAAGCCCTGCTGAATGCGGTCCACGAGCACCGGAAACAAACTGAGATTTTGCAGCACGGTGAATGCTACGGGAACGTCCTGATCCGACATTCCCCACCAGTCGACACTACAAAACACTAAGTTCGTCTGTTGGCCGAAGGGTGCAAAGCCCGTCGCAATCGAGCGATTTCCAAAGAGTCCATGACCAGCGACCACGGCGCGGGTGTCGGTTTCGCCGTCACCTGCATCGTCAATTGCCGCTTGCGGAATGCTGCAGGTATAAGGCACGGACACCGAGCCATCACCGTTCAAACGACTTGGAAGCGCATCTAAGTCATCATCCAAATAATTAAAACTAGACCCCGGCGCCCCGTCTTCACTGTTCAAGTAATTAGGTACGGTGATCATCCCTTCAACCGTTCGCGCAAAACCCGCCGCCACTGCGTCCGCATCGTTCTCGATAATATTTGCGGTGAACTCCGGCGCCGCGCCGGCCAGGCTAGCGAACGCGTCGTCTCGAATGTGAAGCACTCGCTCTGTGGTGTTTTTAGTTGAAGCGGTTGTGAAATCCCAAGCGAGCGTAACCTCCTCTCGCGTGATGCCGTTTTCCTCCAACACATCGAAGATGGATTCAAAGCTCTCCCGTCTCGCCTCCAACTCGGGCACCTCTGACGGTATTGCTTCCTGATACACCTTAAAGACATCGGTAGGTTCTATGGGCTCTCCATCGCCAGCCAGCAGGTTTTGCAATAGCACAACGTAGCGCGCACCGGGCTGCAGCGATTCACCGACGTGTATCATCAGCGCGCTCGGTTCGCCCTCTTCGATGCTGGCATCAAGCTCAAACCCAAGCAACAGCACAGCGCTGTTGGCATTCACCCACACCAACAACAGCAGCAACGTTCCCAGCGACCCGTAGAGCCGGTTGTACGTGTTGACTTTG
>JBCBZV010000061.1:0-24424 GCA_039815155.1 Pseudomonadota bacterium | reverse complement strand
CGGCAATAAAGAATAAGGCGCCCATCGGCGCCTTTTTTAGTCTGGGCCAGGAGCGACTACCCTGTGAAGATCGTATTTCTAAGGGGCTTAAAAAAATATTTTCTTGAGACTGTTTGTGAAGTCGATCACGTAAAGCATTGTTCTAAAAATGCTTCGTCTGTGCACCGGTAAACAGTTTCCCTTTTTTACCCGTCTGAGGTGTTGAAAAGCTCGTTCAACACTGGTCCTATGCACCCTGACCTCCACGAGATTTCCTTTGCGGTATGCGACAGTCGGCGACTGCCAGACAAAAACTCGATGTTTCTGGCTTAAACGTAAAGGATTACCTTGATGCGGAGGCGATTGACGCGATCCTCAAAATTTCGCCCCCGGGCGACACTAAGCTGCTGGCTCAAGTGGTCGAGGTGTTTCGCGATTCCGCCGACGGCGTTCTTGTAGAGCTGCGTGGGCTCGCACAACCGCATGAGATCATTATCAAAACCGCGGCTCTCGCGCACAAGCTTAAGGCGAGTGCGAAGGTTGCAGGCGCGCGCAGGGTCGTTCGTGTAGCGGCTGAGCTTGAGGACGCCGCGAAAGAAGCCCAGGCCGCTATCACTGTGGACTACATTAATGCGCAGTGTGACGACTGCGAGATAGAGCTGGACATCTACAGCCAACTAATGACGATGCACCACCTTCCTGAATCAGCAAACCCCTAACCGAGCTTTGCCTCCCTTTCGATCCGCTAACTGTTAAGTTCTTTAAGCGCGTAGCTTATAAGGACGTTGCTTAAAAGAACATTGCTTAAAGTTGCGTTTAGTTGCGCATCGGTTGTCGATTCTAGTTTACCCGTTGGCGAAGCCCTGCTGGCTGTCTGACTCGATAGCCGCTAGACCCTCACCCCGGGAATTTCCCTGCCGGTATCGAAGGTCACACCACAGACTTGGGCAGCTGTGTAGAGCAAATCGTGGTTGTTGAAGTTGGCTCCGACCGGTGTTGTGACTCCCGTATTGATCGCACCGCCGCCGCCCGCCAGTAAATAGGGGACGTCGCTGCCGCTATGCTTGTCCGCATGACCCATATCCGTTGTTTCCAACACGATTGTGCTGTCGAGCTGACCGGTATCGCGCAGGCGCTGAATGAGATAGGCGGTCAAACTTCCCATATGGGATCGAATCTCTGTGTAGTAGGGGTAATTGGGCAAGCCGCCGCTGCCTCCATGAATCGATTGGTGGTAAATACCCTGAAAGCCCAGCTCCGGAATCCTAAATTGCGACTGATGATTGCCTATTCCTATGGACACGGAACGAGTTAAAGAACAGCCGAGAGCAGCTACGGCGATATCGATCTGCAGTTTTGCTTGACGCGTAAAGGTGCCGTTGTGGAGATCAAAGTCCGTAGCATCGGGTAAATTAGGGCAAGCATTACCACCGGAGGACATACTCGCCAATCGTCGTTCAGTGTCCGCGATGGCTTCTAAGTGCTCATCAAGTCGCTCGGTTTCATAGCCTGCCAATTTTCTGCGAATGGCACTCACTGCTTCCTGATGGGCGTCGATGACCGCCGACTTTGGTGAGCCCGTGGTAGCGTTGCCGAACAGCAACTTAAAGGCAGTGAAGGGGTTATCCTGGAAGGGTATCAGCGAGTTGTTATCTCGCGTCATATAACCGTTGCCGTTGCTGTGCACTCCCAGGTTTACATAGGTAAACGGAAGCAGTGGCCCCAGACGCTTTCCCATAAAGACGTCATAGGTGTCTTTGCCGTAGTAACGGTCTGTGAGCAGGAGCGGCATGCGCCCGTGGCCCGCATTGTGGTGGGACATGTTTAGAAGAAAATTACAGTCGTCCTTTACCGAGTCATAGCCCGCCGACATGGCCCCCATGCTGAGCTGATTGTTCGAAACACTCGGCGCCCAAAACTCGTGAATGCCTCCACCGGGTACGTATACGGCGACTGTTTTATTGACGCCGCCCTGAGCATCGGCTTCGCGGGAAAACAGGAGGCCTGGAATCAGCGGAGACGTCTTCAGCAACGCAAGGGGTATGCCGGAGGCGGCACAAGTCTGCAAAAACTTGCGCCGAGATTGGTTGAGCTGTTGGGAGTTTGGTTTACTCACGTATCGCCTCCGCTCCACTAGTTCGATGCAGGCGCTGTTCGAGGCCAGGCTTTTCGATAGCGTACTGCCTGAAGCACCCCGAAGGATTCCAACATCGATCTTGGGCTTGTGTTCATCATGGTCTGTTGTAGGCGATCGACTTCACAGGCATAGCCAGATTTTTCTGCCTCGCTGACCAATGCGGGGCCGCCGGGATCAGTGCGATCAATATCCTGATAGCCGACACCCATCACGTAGCGGAACATTTGCTGTGGTAAGCACGCCTGCGCCGCGGGCTGCTGTGCCAACAGCGCCCCGAGACCACGAGTACCATTAAAAGGCAGCATTTGATCGAGATCGCTGTAACGATTGGGGGCGAAGAGCACGCCTGATGTGTCGATCGAATTCAGGTTGAAGTCCTCGGTGCGGACGCGGCCCACCGTATCGAAATCCTCCATCCCAAAGCCGAGTGGGTTGATGTACTCCATATGACAGGTGGTGCACGGAGAATCTTCGGTCAGCCGGTGGTATTTCATACGATTCGTTGTTGTCGGCTGCATCAGGAAGTCGGAAAGCTCCGCGAGCTTTTGCTCTCGTGCTGCAAAGGTTCCGGCGGGCGGGTCCGGTTGCTCCTGACACAGCATGCGGCGGCGTACGCGCACCGACCGCAATATCGGCGAAGATTCCACCGACTCGCCCCAACGAGCCATAAAGGCCCCGTTTGCGAGAATGCCGCCGCGGTCGCTGGTACTGACCCGCTCGAACTCACTACCGGCAACACCGGCCATGCCGTAGTGCGCCGCCAGTGGTCCGTTTACGAAGGTGTAGTTGGCGTTGTAGAGCGATGCGAACTGTTCACCGGGGGTTAGCATTACATGGGCAAACATTTCATTGATCTCATTCTTGAGATGGGGCACGAGGGCGGGAAAGTCAGGCCAGAGCATCGAATCCTTAGCCGCCAGCTCAAGATCTGCGGTCCCAAGCCAGCTACCTACAAAGTTGCTCAGTGAGGGTTTCGCCTGTTCGGCCAAGCGCGTCGCCTGGGCCAAAATCTCACTATCGTCCCGGAGCTCGTCTTGCGCCGCAGCCTCAAGCAGCTGCGCATCGGGTGTGCTACCGGTAAGCGTGTACGCTAAAAACGTTGCCATCTCATAGGACGTCAATTCAAAGGCGTCATTGTCGATAACGTTGTTCGCCGGATTAGCTTCACCCAATTCGTGTCGGTAAAGGAATTGCGGCGATGAGAAGAGACCCTCAATCGCCAGCTGAATACCGGCCTTGACGTCGCCGGTAGTTTTGGAGCCATCTGCGATCGCCCGATAACTGTCTTGTTCTTCTTGCGTGAGAGGTCTGCGGAAAACTTTGGGAGCGAGAACGTCAATCAGCTGGTTCACGCAGCTGTTGTCGAAGCTGTTGCACGCGAGTGCCGGCGCAAAGTTGTTATCGGCAGACCACTCGGCGATCTCTTCGGCCACCAGCAGATAGTTGCTGTAAGAAGCAGCTGTAACCGGGCTGTGCGTATTGTTGAAAAAGAAGCCGATTTTCGTATCTGCGGAGAGACCATCTGCGACCGCAAAGTCGACACCGAGTAAGTCACGAACACTATTTTGATATTCGAACTGGGTAAGTAGTTTTAGCTGACGGGCACCGTAGCTCACGGGGCTAAGCTGAAGATTACAGGCGGTCTCTTCAACCCATAGTGTTTGGATGAAAGCGGCGACATCCTCGGCGCAGCCGCTGTCACAACTGGCTGGATTGTTGATCGGCATATTCGTGGTGATGTAGCTGATGAGCGTTTCCATATCTCGCGCCGTGTCGAGCGCTGGAAAGTTCGCCGACCCCTCGCCGCTAACACCGTGACAGCCGGCGCATTGACTGGCATAGATATTCTGACCGCGAACCAGCTGGTTGCCTTGCGTTACGCTAACCCGAGCGGTGTTGCTCGCCAGCGATGGCATACCGTCGTTGAGCGCAATGACCTTGTAGTCAAACTCACCGCTATCGGGAAGACCCTCCGCAAGATAGGTGCTATTTGCCGTCAGTTCAGCGACGGTTTGCCAAAAGCCATCAACCGCTTTGCGCCTGACCAGGAAATGATCCTCGTTGGCGCTGTTGTCGCGCCAGTTGACGCTCGCCTCAGCGGTGTTTGCATTGAAGTCGCCAACAAGTTCAGAGGGTGCGTTGGGTGCCGCAGGTAGCTCAAGCGCTTGTGCTGAACTTGCTTCGTTTAGGCGGAAAGTTAAGTCGAAGTAGACGGGAACGGCCTCGCCAATCGAACTTAGATTGGCAACCAGGCGTAGTGCCTCGATACCCGCGCCCATGTCGAAGTTCTTGCTGTCAACGATGATGGGAGCAAGGGTCGAAACGGAGAATTCAACAGCGGAAAGCTTGCTTACGAGCACGCTCGCCGCGACTCCTTGGCGAGCGCCATGGAGGCTCAGCTCGCCCAAAATCGCATCGCTGCGTGTGCTGCCCACCGCCATTTCTTCAACGCCCTGTAGGTCGATGCTTGCCTGAAAATACGCTTTGGGGAGGAGCGTTGTTTCAAAGAGTAAGGCGACCAGTCTTGAGTTTCGGATATCGACACCGCTGGATACGGAGTTCAGATCGATCTCGATACGCGCGGCTCCCGAGCTATCGAGAGTGCCGACCAATGCCGCGTGACCCGAATTCGATTCAACGAAAGTATTCGTTTCTGCGATGTGCTCCTTCTTGACCGACACATAGTGGATCGACGAACGACTCGCATCGAGATCCCAGACTGACGCTGCGTCTGCTCCCCCGCAGAACTCTCCTCCGAGGGCCACTATCTCCGCCGCACTGCCGTTTGGCTTACGTGCGGTAAAGCCAAAAGAGTAGGTCTCGCCCGCGCTCAGGCCGCTCTTCCAGGGTGGCGGTGCAATTGAGCAACTGTTGTCACTGCAGTCGAAGGTCGCATTCCAGCCATTGTTTAGGGACGTGCCTGCGCTCCATGTCCACTCTAAAGACCAGGTGCTGACGGCTTCCGGACCGTTGGTTACCGTCACTTTGCCCTTAAAGCCATTATTCCATTCGTCTTCTATTTCGTATGCGCAGCTGCCAGCATGCGAAAACGATGTGTTGCCGAGCGCCGAAAAACACAGCAATAGCCCGGCGCCGAAACGGCATCTACCGTTACGAACTGCGCTCAAACCGAAGCGTTGGCCAAGGAGCTTTGCCGTGGTGATAATTTGTCTACCCATGCTTGTCATCCCCTCACGGCGTCTTAAACAGGAGGTGAAAGTTGGTGGGTACGGCATAGCTGATCACATCTAGGCTGGCTAGATTACGAAGCACCTCGATGCCCGAGTCCATGGCGAAGTGGACGGCGTCGATCAGAACCGGTTCCGTGTTGTGGACCAGTATTTCTGATTCCGACAGGCGGGAGATCCGAACTTGGATGTTGGTAGACGAAGAGGTCACGCCGTGGAGCCTTATCGTTGGGGTGATCGTCCGGTAGATCGTAGCTCCATCAGGAAGGCTCGTGATTTCGTCTAGGTCGACCGGGAGCGATATTTCTGCGTTTCCGTGCAGCGCGGTTTCAAAAAGGTGATCGCGCATGCGCTGGTCGCGAATGGAAATACCAGAGTCGATGCTGTCTAGGTCTATCGTGACTCGTGCTGCACCACTGCCACTGATCGCACCGCTTAGGCGGGTAAATCGATGCACTTCGACTACGTGTACTTTTTTCGTTGAAACGAAGTGCAGTGACGAGCGCTCCGCATCGAGCGTGAAGCTATCATTACTAGGATCGGGATCGGGATCGGGATCGGGATCGGGATCGGGATCGGGATCGGGATCGGGATCGGGATCGGGATCGGGATCGGGATCGGGATCGGGATCGGGATCGAGATCGGGATCGGGATCGGGCGCAAGCGCGGTGATGCTTACGGTCGCTGGGTTTGAATCCGCTTGCCCATCGTTTACGACCAGCGATACTTGGTACGTACCCGCGGTATTAAATACGTGAGAAGGGGCTAGCTGATCGGAACTGCTGCCGTCGCCAAAATCCCAGAAATAGTTAAGCGGATCACCGTCCGGGTCGCTGGATTCAAGGCCGCTGAAATCGACCGTTAAGGGAACATATCCATTGCTGGTCGACGCGGTGGCGTTGGCCTGCGGCGACCGATTGCTTTCGCTCGCGGCGAGGCAAATACCGCCGAGAGTTGGCGTCACGTTAGGAGCCTTGTTACTCGGGCGTTGCGCATTGAAGCCGAAGGTGACTGACTTGCCCGGATCAATCGTGCTGTTGTAGTTCGCGTTCTCTAGCGTGTAAGGCCCGTCGCCACTTCGCTCGCTGTTCCAGTTACCGCTAAGTGTGGTTCCATCTGGGTAGTCAAGAAGGACCGACCATCCCTCAATCGCAACGTCTTCCCTGTTAGTGATGGTGACTTCGCCGGTAAAGCCGGAATTCCACTCGTTGACGATCTCATAAGAACATTCGGCAAACTCCGGTGGCGGCGGTGTAACCAAGATGGTCATGCTGAACGGGTCAGAGTCAAACTGCCCATCGCTAACCGTCAGGGATACGGTGTATTCACCGGGTTCGTCGAAGGTCTTGTTAGGGCTTTGCGCAGAGGAGCCGCTGTTGTCGCCGAAATCCCAGGCGTAGCTAAGTGCGTCTCCATCTGGATCTTGCGAGGGTGAGCCGTCGAACAGAACCAGCAGGGGCGCTATCCCAGAGTTTTTGTCCGCGGTTGCATGTGCAATGGGGGCGTTGTCCCCAGCCGCCGACGCGCAAACACCACCGAGCATCGGCGGTACCACCGGTGAACCCTTGGTGGCTTTGCTGCCATTAAAGCCAAACTTCTTGCTGCTGCCCGCAGAAATTTTATTGTTGTAGTTTTTGTGGGCAGCTTGATACGGATTATTGCCGCTAAGGTTCGTATTCCAAGCATTGGTTATCTGTGAGCCATCGACAAAGTTGAGTTCAACGGTCCAGCCGTCGATGGTCGTAGCACTATCGTTGTTGATGATCAGATCGGCCGTAAAGCCCGCGTTCCATTCATTCTTGACAACAAATTCGCACTGCGCCGCCTGCGCTTGCGAACTCAGTAAGCCAGCAAGCGCAAGTGATGCTCCTAGTACCGTCCACACCCTCCTATGACGCACCGTAAAAACAGCGCGCCGCGGCTCAGATGTAAGCGGTGGTTTCGACTTCCCGTCTCCAACCACGCTATGTCCACAAAATTCCTATGGTCTTTGCGCCAGTATATAAGACAAATCTTGGACAGCAAGAGGATTTAATGATCTTTGTTCAAAAAATTAAAAATATTTATGAAGATCAATCATTTGCGAACAAAAAAATCGCCCCTAGTGCGGGCGAATTAGTTCAGATCGGGGAAATCGAGTTGGCGAAAGGCCTCATAAATCACAACCGCAGCCGCGTTACTTAGGTTCAGGCTCCGACTCTCAGAGCGCATTGGAATCCGTAAACATCGATTTTCAAGACGCGTCAGTAGATCCTTTGGTAAACCTCGCGTCTCTGGGCCAAACAGCAGTAAATCACCTGCCGTGAACTCCGCATCAGCGTGCCTGCGCTGCCCATGGGTTGTGAGTGCCCAGACGTTTACGGAGCCGAGTTTCGCCAATAGCTCGTCCAGCGAATCGTAGAGCGCGACATCCGCAAATTCCCGATAATCCAAGCCGGCTCGGCGCAGCTGCTTATCATCAAGGCGAAATCCGAGGGGTTTTATGAGGTGAAGCTGACAGCCGGTATTCGCGCAAAGACGCATGATATTGCCCGTATTGGGCGGGATTTCCGGTTCGAATAGAGCGACATGAAACATGGATTTAGCATAACGCTGCTAGCGGCAGAGTTCAGGTTAGCGGCAGAGAGCTTCCGGCTAGCCGTTCATTTCCAACTCTTTCATTTTTCGCGTCAACGTATTGCGGCCCCAGCCCAATAGTTCCGCTGCATCCCGTTTTCGCCCGCGCGTGTGAGAAAGCGCTACGTCAATCAGAGCCCGCTCGAAGGTCGGTACTGCGTCGCGAAGAATATGTTGTTTTCCATGTACTAATTCATTTCTAGCCCATTGGCATAGAAGTTCGCGCCAGTGCGTCTCATGACCGCCGTCATCGTCTTCGGATTTGCGTCCTAGCTCCGGTGGCAGGTCTGTTAAATGGATCTCTCTTCCCGAAGCCATGACTGTGAGCCAGCGGCAAGTGTTCTCCAACTGGCGTACGTTGCCCGGCCATTCCAGCGACATTAGGAATTGCTCAGTTTCACTAAGCAGTATTTTTGGCTCTCCTCCCAGCTCCTTTGCGGCTTGTTCAAAGAAAAAGCGCATCAGCTTGGGTATGTCCTCTCGTCGCTCGGCCAGTGTCGGGATGTGAATTCGAATCACATTCAATCGATGAAAAAGGTCTTCCCGGAAGTCACCTTGGCGGACGAGCCCTTCTAGATCCTGGTGCGTCGCCGCAATGATGCGCACATCGGTTCGCAGCGAGGTGTGGCCGCCAACGCGATAAAATTCTCCATCCGCTAGTACGCGCAGCAAGCGTGTTTGCGTTTCTGCCGGCATATCGCCAATCTCATCCAGAAACAGTGTGCCTCCGTTTGCTTGCTCAAATCGTCCCTCGCGTCGGGTGTTGGCGCCCGTGAACGCGCCTTTTTCGTGGCCGAATAGTTCTGACTCCATCAAATCTCTGGGGATCGCCGCCATATTCAATGCGATGAAGGGCCCGGGGGCTCGAGGGCTGTGTCGGTGAAGTGCCCGTGCCACTAGCTCCTTACCGGTCCCTGATTCCCCGTTGATCAACACGGTGATGTTGCTGTGCGCGAGTCGCCCGATAGCGCGAAAAACTTCCTGCATCGCCGGGGCTTCGCCAATAATCTCAGGAGTACTTTCTTCCGACGCGAGTACGCGTACGTTGCCGGTGACGCGCTCGCGGGCTTGCGCCAGGGCGCGCTCAGTGACGGCAACAACTTCGTCGATATCAAAGGGCTTGGGCAGGTATTCGAAGGCTCCCTGCTGATAAGACGCGACCGCACTGTCGAGATCCGAATGGGCTGTGGTGATGATGACAGGCAGCGCTGGATGCTCACTACGAATTCGCTCAAGCAGTCCCAAGCCATCAAGACCAGGCATTCGGATGTCACTGATGACGACATCTGGCTGCTGACTCTCAAGTTCCTTAAGTAGGGACTCCGCATCGCTAAAGCACTCTTGCTGAATGCCTGCCTGCGTTAGCGCCCTTTCGAGCACCCAGCGTATTGATTGGTCGTCATCGACTACCCAAACTGAACCAAGCTTTTCCACATTAGGAGTCCATCGGTAAGAAGATTGAGAAACAGGTGTCGCCGGGTTTGCTATCACAGCTAAGCAGTCCTCCGTGACGGTGCACGATCGCTTGAGAAATGGAGAGGCCTAAACCGGTGCCCTCTGCGCGCCCACTCACCATAGGGACGAACAGATTTTCGCGGATTGCCTCCGGGATGCCGGGTCCGTTGTCGCAAACATCTATGCGACAGACGAGCCGATGGCGTGTACTACCAATAGTGAATTGTCGTTGCGAGCGACTGCGCAGTTTTATGGCCGAGTGGCTTTGTTTTTGTGTTGCCTGAAGGGCATTTCTTAGAATGTTCAGAAAAGCTTGTATGAGTTGTGATCGATCTCCTTGGATTTCCGGAAGGCTCGGGTCGTAATCGCGATCAAGATGAAGTCGGTCTCCTGCTTCAACCCATAAGAGCTGGGCGACATGTTCGACAACCTCGTGGATGTTGATGGCCGCCATCGCAGGTTGCTGGTTTGGTCCCAAGAGCTGGTCGACAAGCTTTCGCAAGCGATCCGCCTCTTGGATGATGATGCCTGTGTACTCTTGCAGGGAGCCTGGTGGTAACTCGCGCTCAAGTAGTTGCGCCGCGCCCCGAATACCGCCGAGCGGATTTTTGATCTCGTGCGCAAGACCGCGGACCACGGTTCTTGTGGTCTGCTGCGCGTTGATCAAATTTTCTTCCCGACTTATTCGCAATAGTCGATCCACCGGTTGCAACTCGATCAGGAACGAAAGTCCGGCAACTTCGCGAAGTGGAGTGATCACCATGTCGGCGGTGGTCGGTTGTCCATCTCGCATTTCCAAAGCTAAACCACGACGCACGATCGCTCGCTGTTCACGACGGGCTTGTTGGATTGTGTCCCGCCACTTCACACTCTCGCTAGCAAATTCGACCAGCGGCCGGCCGAACACTCGGGCTTCAGACAGCTGCAACAGCTCTTCCGCAGCAGGGTTGATCAAGCGCACACGTTGGTCGCTGTCCAGGCCTATTACGCCGCTGCTTATGTTGTCGATAATGTCTTGTTGCAGCATGGTGGGGCACGAAGCCGCCGGTCTAGTTCACTGTGATCGAAGAACTTAGCAAAAAGAACGCCATATCTAATTTTTGCACCATCTAAGACGAAAAATTTGACTTAATAGGGAATTAGATCGAAGTATGTACTTACTCACCTACGATTTATGCCAGTTCTTGATGCGTTTTCTTCCTTGAGTGACCGCCGGCGACAATACCAATGAAAGTGTTCGCACCATATTAGTGCGTCGCGCTTGTGATGCACAAGCTAGCGATACTCTGGATTATCGATCCTTTAGCGCTTAAGGAGAGAATAAGCGAGCGGGAAGCTTGTTATCTAAGCGTGCGGTAACTGGCAAGCAAAAGTAACCCGCGACTCCCTAGAGAAATTAAGCCGTACTAGCGACGAATGATAGAGGGCCGCAAAACATAAACGCGCACCGAGTTTGAACTTGCAACTGTCTGCCCAGAAGCGCTTGTCCGCGCGACTACGAGGTCGTGAGGGCCTCGTAGCGCGCCTTCTATAAACCAGCTTTGTCCTGTCTGGGGGCTACCGACCGGCTGCCCGTCCATGGTCAATAGAAGACGTTCACTACTTGCTAAGGGGGGTGCTACGGAGGCGGACACACTAAAGTTTCCCGGCCCCATCGCAATAGTAGTTTCATTCGTAGGGGAGGTGATTTCCACAGTGAGTGGGACCGGTTTGGGAACCTGCTCCGCACTTTGCCGAGTTGGCAACGCGGGCGAAGCGACCGGTGCGGCCGTATTGAGATCTCGAAGCTCGACCTCCTCGATTTTCTGCGTCTCTCCATCACCGATCGATTCGGGTCGATCAGTGAACACCACGCCCTCTTTCTCGTCGGTAATCTTGTAGATTTGCGCCTGGATCACGCTTGAAGCCAAAAGCCCGGCGACTAGAGCAACTGGGGCGAACTTGGATAGGTATCTACTCACAGCGCTTCATCCTCTCCGAATGGTGTGCACCCAGCCCTACAGCTACTGGGACACAAGCTTAGACGGAATAATACATGTCGAATTCAATAGGATGCGTCGTCATCTGTAAGCGGGTGACTTCTTCCTGCTTGAGGTCTAGATATCCATCAATCATCGCGTTTGTGAACACATCACCCGCGATAAGAAAGTCTCGGTCTATATTCAAAGCATCTAAGGCGAGTTCAAGGCTCGGCGCCACAGAAGGGATTTGGTCTGCGTCCTTCGAACTCAGCGCATACAGGTCTTGCTCGTACGCTTCGCCCGGATCGATCTTATTTTTTATCCCGTCAAGTCCCGCCATCAGCATCGCCGAAAACGCCAGATAGGGGTTTGCACTGGGATCGGGAAAACGAACTTCGATACGCCGCCCGCCGGCTGACGTCTCGTAAGGTATTCGTATTGCCGCCGAACGATTGCGCGCCGAATAAGCTAGTTTCACCGGCGCTTCAAACCCGGGGATAAGTCGTTTGTAGCTGTTGGTAGATGCGTTTGTGAAGGCGTTGAGTGCGCGCGCGTGCTTGATGATCCCGCCAATATAATACAAGGCGATCTCCGACAGACCGGCGTAGCGATCTCCCGCGAACACGTTTACGCCGTCCCTGCTGATCGACTGGTGTACATGCATCCCAGAACCGTTATCGCCGACCACGGGCTTCGGCATGAATGTCGCCGTCTTACCGTAGGCGTGAGCGATGTTGAGCACGCAGTACTTAATCGTTTGTACTTCGTCTGCTTTGTGAACTAGCGTGTTGTACTTTGTAGCGATCTCACACTGGCCAGCGGTACCTACCTCATGATGGTGGGCTTCGACCGCCAAGCCCATTTGCTCCATGGCAGAACACATTGCCGCACGAATGTCGTGGAGCGAATCGACCGGTGGTACGGGAAAGTAACCTCCTTTGACTCTAGGACGATGCCCAATATTGCCATCGGCAAAGGATTCCTTGCTGGCCCAGGCCGCCTCATTCGACGCGATCGCATAGCTGGCACCTGCCATGTCCGAATGCCATTTCACATCATCAAAAACAAAGAACTCCGGCTCCGGACCGAAATAGGCGAGATCGCCAATACCGGTAGTCTGAAGATAGGCTTGGGCTCGCTCGGCCAGAGAGCGCGGGTCCCGCTCGTAGCCCTGCATGGTCGAGGGTTCAACTACATTACAGCGAAGTAAAACGGTGCAGTCATCGGCGAATGGATCCAAAACTGATGTCGCATCGTCCGGCAGAAGGGTCATGTCGGACTCGTTTATCGACTTCCAACCCGCGATAGACGAGCCGTCGAACATCTTCCCCTTGCGGAAAAAGTCTACTGTGACATCGCTTGCTGGGATCGATACGTGCTGTTCCTTACCGCGCGTATCGGTAAAGCGTAAGTCCACCCAGCTAGCTTCTCCATCCCTGATGAGGCCGAGAGTCTGTTCTGACATGCTGGTTCCTAGGTCGCCTGTGCTGAAGTCCGAGCGGAGTTCTTCCTGTCTCTGACCGTACCCTAGCACTAAATCTGTCGAGGGAAGAGCCTGAGATTCGTTCGCCTGCCCGCGGCCCCATCTTCTTGCGTCGCTCCACCGTAACAATGAGGCAAATAACCAAGCACAGTGCTACTCAGCAAAAAGCTCGATAGCTATACTCCGCGGCTTTTTGGCTTCAGCGATCTGGCCTACGCCATTGAACTCAAGCCTGTACACGCTCGCGCATTCGCTTAGCGCGTTCGGTAAAGGACCATTGCTTTGATTAACAATCTTCGAAACATCGCGATCATTGCGCACGTGGATCACGGTAAGACAACGCTTGTTGACTGTCTACTGCGTCAATCCGGAACGCTGGACCGGCGCAACGCGGATACGGAACGGATCATGGATTCGAATGATCAGGAGAAAGAAAGAGGGATCACGATCCTAGCTAAGAACACCGCGATTCGCTATCAAGACTACCGTATCAATATTGTCGACACGCCGGGACACGCAGACTTTGGTGGAGAAGTAGAGCGCGTACTATCGATGGTGGACTCGGTGCTTCTGCTTGTAGATGCGGTTGACGGTCCTATGCCGCAGACTCGCTTTGTGACTTCTAAGGCCTTTGCCAGGGGCTTACGGCCAATCGTGGTGGTGAACAAAGTTGATCGGCCCGGTGCTCGACCAGATTGGGTTATCGACCAGGTCTTTGACCTATTTGATAACTTGGGCGCAACGGAGGAGCAGCTGGATTTCCCAGTGGTGTACACCTCTGCTCTCGAAGGCATCGCCGGAGAAGATCATGAGGCGATGGGGTCGGACATGGAGCCGCTCTTTCAGACGATCATCGATCGAGTTCCGGCTCCCGATGTCAATGAAGAGGGCCCTCTACAGTTGCAAATAAGCGCGCTCGACTATTCAAGTTTCGTGGGTGTTATCGGCGTTGGCCGCATCACTCGAGGGGTGCTAAAGCCGAATGTAAACGTAGTCGTGATTGATCGAGAAGGGGAGCTTCGAAATGGGCGCGTTCTTCAGGTAATGGGTTATCACGGGCTGGAGCGCACCGAGACCGATCGAGCGGCTGCCGGCGACATAGTCTGCGTGACCGGGATCGACGGGCTCAACATTTCTGACACGCTTTGCGATCCCAGTGCGCCAGAGGCCTTGGCCGCGCTCTCCATCGACGAGCCCACGGTAAGCATGACTTTCCAGGTGAACGATTCGCCTTTCGCGGGAAAGGAAGGAAAGTACGTAACCTCACGCAACATCGCCGAGCGCCTCGACCGAGAGCTAATTCACAACGTCGCCTTGCGAGTGGAACCGGGCGACAGCCCCGATAAGTTCAAGGTGTCTGGTCGTGGCGAGCTACACCTGGCGGTGCTTATCGAAACAATGAGGCGCGAAGGATTTGAGCTGGGAGTCTCTCGTCCCGAGGTCATTCGCAAGGAAATCGACGGGGAAATGCAGGAGCCCTTTGAAAACCTGGTGATCGATTGCGAAGAGCAGCATCAGGGCGCAGTTATGGAAGAGCTGGGCGCCCGACGCGCCGAACTCAAGGACATGATGCCCGATGGGAAAGGCCGTGTGCGGCTAGAGTTTATTGCCCCAGCGCGTGGTTTGATTGGATTTCGTACGCTGTTTCTTACGATTACCTCCGGCAGCGGTACCATGACCCACGTCTTTGATCACTACGCGCCGCTAAAGGCCGGACCTGCCAGCCACAGAAACAACGGCGTACTGGTGTCGATGATTAAGGGGAAAACGCTCGCCTATGCTCTGTATAACCTCCAGGACCGAGGGCGAATGTTTATCGATCCGAATATTGATGTTTATGAGGGCCAGATTATTGGCCTCCACAGCCGCGGTAATGACTTGCCGGTAAACCCCACAAAGGCTAAGCAGCTCACCAATGTGCGCGCAGCCGGTACCGATGAGGCATTGGTATTAACGCCTCCGGTTCGCCACAGCCTGGAGCAAGCCCTAGAGTTCATCGAAGACGACGAGTTGGTCGAGGTCACGCCGGGCAGCATTCGATTGCGGAAGAAACTCCTGCTCGAACACGAACGCAAACGTGCTTCGCGAGCACAGGTAGCCGGTTGAGGCGCAGAGTCCAGCCCTTCGATCATGCGTGCCCTACTCCAACGTGTATCCAGTGCCTCTGTGAGTGTCGCCGGTGAAGAGCTTGGGAGGATCGAACAAGGACTACTGGTTTTACTGGGGCTGGAGCCGGAAGATACGAAAGCGCAGGGAGTCGCCCTTATTGAGCGCGTGCTGAACTATCGAGTGTTCGCTGATCAACAAGGTCGAATGAACCTCAGCCTTCGAGATATTCAGGGCGGTTTATTGCTTGTTTCCCAGTTCACTCTTGCAGCCGATAC
Source organism: Pseudomonadota bacterium (assembly GCA_039815155.1). GTDB lineage: Bacteria > Pseudomonadota > Gammaproteobacteria > Pseudomonadales > Halieaceae > Congregibacter. The sequence continues at coordinate 9,221 of JBCBZV010000061.1, read as the reverse complement.
CTCAAAAGGACTGCGACCTAGCTTTACCAGCGCGATGGCTCCGGCCGGGGCAGAACCGCTCTTTGGCTCACTCTTTGCCTACGCGGAATCTGTTTACGACCCGGTCGCCGGGGGACGCTTCGGCGCCGATATGCAGGTACGGCTCGTCAACGATGGACCGGTCACCTTTTTGCTAGAAGGCAAACGCCTCTGAACGAAATCCCCAGCACAAGCGCCGGTAACAGCTAAAGCTGCTATCTCTAGGCCGAATAAGGAATCATCATTCGTAGATGCTCTATGCCATCTTCCAGGTAAACGGAGGAGCAGGCACAAAAACCCAGACGCTCATAAAACCCCTTCAGGTAGGCCTGCGCGCTGATCTTGATGTCAGCCTCTGGCCAAAGCTCAAAGTTCCTCTTAATACCTTCCCGCACCAGCGCACGCCCAAGCTCCCGTCCGCGTTGGCTAGCGCACACCACTATCCGACCTAGAGAGCTTTCGGTCGGGTAACTGACGCCCGGCGGCACGCATCGCAGATAGGCTATTAAGCTGCCATCTTCGCGCAGGAGCAGGTGCAGCGAATCCAAATCGATATCATCTGGGTCTAAGTAAACGCAGGCTTGTTCCACCACGAAAATCTGCGCACGAAGCTTCAGCAGCTCGTAGACGTCTATTGCATTCAGCTCTTGAAACGGCTGCAGGGGTGCATCCTTAAGTGACGATCTCATCTTGTCTCGACAGACTCAGTGGGCAGAGCCGCGAATGCTACTTCGGGCTAATCTTCAAGACCATCTTCCATTTTTCGCGGCTTTTAGAACTTGCTATGATCTCGCTGACGGCGCCTTCGTGGTGCTCCCTTTTGTTCTTGGCCAAATACGCGAATGCTAGCGAGCGTCGAGTTACCTGAAGATTTTAAACTTCTAAATCAGCAGTTTAGGGGTCTCGTTCAGGCCCTATTGGAAGAGCTGGAGCTCATACCCATCCGGGTTGAGGTCGCGCCAACACGTACTGGCAACTTTCGCGGTTTCGATGCAGCCAAGTTCTATGTGGTCGAGAGCGGCACAATCACAGTCCGCTACTCTGATCGTTCTGTCTACCTTTTAGAAGAAGGTGACCTGCTGCTCCCAGATATTGCGGGCGTGAAAGAAGCCGACGTTGCGGTGTACTACGGAAGTGAGGCGGGAGCGAGTCTCAGCTCCTTCAGTGCGCTCGAATTCATGGCGGAAGTTTTTGGCCGACCAGCGTTGGCAAAGCTCTGGACGCGCCTGTTGGTCACCTACACGGGAATGATGCTGCGCTTGACCGCTATGCATACGCAAGTGGACGTAGTTACTACGCCAGGCTTCGCGGTATACGAACCGGGAGAGATCATCATTACGCAAGGGGAGAGAGCCCAATACGTGTTCAATATGTCTGCTGGTCTAGCCGATGTGATCGTCGATGACGTCTCTGTCGGAATTATCAGTCCCGGCGAGATTTTTGGTGCGATGGCGGCGCTCACTCACGCAGATCGCAGCGCTACGGTGCGAGCGCGCAGTCGATGTAGCGTCGTAAAAGTGCCCACCAGCCAATTCACCGAACTCATTCGTAGTAACCCCGCGACGATTCACGCCTTGTTGACCGACATGGCGAATTCGATATCGAGTCTCAACGAGCAGATTGTTCAGTTGCGCGGTTCCGACGAGGAAGAGCCCGCCAATAGCGGCAGCTAATAGCCCGCCAGCATGAGGCTGAAGTGCTATTCAGACAAACAGGTTTTTAGATGAGCGATAACAAGACCATCGACGAAGACGGAGTCGAGGGCGTATCTCTTAAGCAGTATGCGGAAAAGGCTTACCTCGATTACTCGATGTACGTCATTCTCGATCGGGCGCTCCCGCACATTGGGGACGGGCTAAAACCGGTGCAAAGACGCATCGTATACGCGATGAGCGAGCTTGGCTTGAAGGCCAGCGCCAAGTACAAAAAGTCCGCGCGTACCGTCGGCGACGTAATTGGTAAGTTTCACCCTCATGGTGATAGCGCCGCCTACGAGGCGATGGTGCTGATGGCGCAAAGCTTTAGCTATCGCTATCCGTTGATTGATGGTCAGGGGAACTGGGGCTCCCCCGATGACCCTAAGTCCTTCGCGGCGATGCGTTACACCGAGTCACGCTTAACCGCGTTTGCCGATCTTCTGCTAGGAGAGCTAGGCCAGGGTACGGTTGACTGGACACCAAACTTTGATGGAACCCTCGACGAGCCCTCCCTGCTTCCCGCACAGGTGCCAACCGTTCTCCTCAACGGTACAACGGGTATCGCTGTGGGTATGGCGACCGATATCCCACCGCACAATTTGCGCGAGGTGGTAAGCGCCGCGATTCGACTGCTTGAGGCACCAAAGACCACCCTCGCCGAGTTGTGCGAAATCGTTCAAGGGCCTGATTACCCTACGGAAGCGGAGATCATTACGCCGCGCGATGAGATTGCCCAGTTGTACGCTACCGGTCGCGGCGCTCTTCGCATGCGCGCCGTATGGGATGTAGAGCAGGGCGATATCGTAGTCAATGCGCTTCCCCATCAGGCCTCCGGGTCGCGAGTCCTGGAACAGATCGCGCAACAGATGCAGGCAAAGAAGCTACCAATGGTGGCGGATCTTCGCGACGAATCCGACCACGAAAACCCGACCCGCCTTGTGATCGTACCCCGGTCCAATCGGATTGATAGAGACGGGTTGATGAGCCACCTGTTCGCGACGACAGACCTGGAACGAAGTTACCGCGTCAATCTGAACATGATCGGTATCGACGGACGCCCTGGCGTTCGCAGCTTGGACGGTATCTTAGGCGGTTGGCTTAAGTATCGACGCGAAACTGTCCGCCGTCGTCTTACCCATCGCTTGGAGCGAGTAGAGCGGCGGATTCATATTTTGGAAGGCTACCTTGTTGCCTTCTTGAACATTGACGAAGTCATTCAGATCATTCGAACGGAGGACGAGCCCAAGGCTGCGTTGATGAAACGCTTCGAGATCAGTGACCTCCAGGCAGAAGCGATTCTCGAGCTGAAGCTGCGAAATCTCGCCAAGCTAGAAGAGATGAAGATCCGTGGTGAGCAGGATGGATTAGGCAAGGAACGAGACTGGCTAGAGAAAACTCTAGGCTCGGAAGCACGGCTAAAAACACTGATCAAGAAAGAGCTCGAAGCCGCTGCAGAGAAGTACGGTGACGACCGGCGATCACCGCTCGTCGAAAGGAGCGAGGCGAGTGCGTTCAGCGAACTTGAGCTGATGAGTTCGGACCCTATAACCGTCGTGCTGTCAGAAAAAGGTTGGATCCGAGCAGCCAAGGGGCACGAAGTGGATCCCGGTAGCCTCAGCTATAAGTCCGGCGATAGTTTTAAGCTCGCAGCGCGCGGCCGGAGCAACCAATCGGCACTCCTAATCGATTCGACCGGTCGCGCTTATACGGTGCAGACTCACAACTTACCCTCCGCTCGTGGTCAAGGAGAGCCCCTGACCGGGAGGATCAACCCACCATCCGGTGCGACTTTTGAGGGTTTGCTGCTCGGGGACGGTGCGCAGCGCTGTCTCCTGGTATCCGGTGCCGGCTATGGCTTCGTCACCAAGCTCGCCGATTTGCAAACGAAAAATCGATCCGGCAAGGCCGCGCTAAGCCTACCTGCAGGTTCTAAGGTTGTAGCACCTGCGACGGTTACGGAAGAGGCCCAGTGGGTAGCCGCGGTGAGCAACGAAGGTCGTTTACTATTGTTTCCGTTAGAGGACTTGCCCACGCTTTCCCGGGGTAAGGGTAATAAGTTGCTATCGATCCCCAGCGCTCGTGCCAAGAGTGGCGAAGAGTACGTGGTCTCTGTAGCAGTGCTTCGGGATGACGACGCTCTCACGCTTTGGGCTGGCAAACGACACCTCACACTCAAACGTTCCGAGTTAGACCACTATCGCGGCGAGCGTGGACGCCGGGGCAACAAGCTCCCACGAGGTTTTCAACGGGTGGATCGAATGGGTGTGGCTGAAAACTAAAGGCGCGGATTTACTCGTGCGCATGCCCGCGGAGCCATAAGGCCCCTCGCCACGCAGCATGCGTGCGGCTGCTCGATTTCATTATTGAGTTCGCGGCGCTAAGTTGTCGCAGGTTTTATACGCTCGACGATTTTTTCGCTCTGAACGCGCAACAGCGCTTCGTGCGTATCTTGCAATGAAGCCAGCTGAAAGAACTGTCCCCCGGAGATCTCCTTACCCAAGTTCAACTGGGAGCGTATGGATTCTTCTTGCAGGAATAGACTGCTGATCAACAGCGCAGGCAGATCATTTTGCGCCAAGCACTGCTCTCGCATCTCATCGAGGGTGCTCTGCACATAAAGCTCCGGATAAAAGTCTTCTTCTTGTTCAGAGCTGATTTCGCACATACTCAGGGCCATCGAAAAACCCAGTGACAGATTTGTTCTTGCCTCTAACCCTTCCGCCGTAAGGGCAATAAGCCGAGCACAACAAGCGGCATCCAAGGGCGGGTTTTCTGCGTTGTCACTGCGAAAACCGATTAATACCCCGAAGGGCCGAACCACCGCCAACGAACCCCCATAGCAGCTAGCAGCGGCCTGCAGAATTTGTTGGAGGCGACGCGTGTAGCGGTGAAGGTTTGACTCGCTAAGTGTTGCTACATAGCGATCTAGGCTTGCTAGGTGGACGAACAAGAGAGGTTTTGCTTGAAAGTCTGTCGCGGGAGCGGGCACAGACGCCTTCGTGCGCAGCAGCTTCATGGGCAGGTCTGCAACCACCGCTTCTAGTTTAGCCAGTTCGTTGCTAGAAGTGTGCGGCGCTTCCAGTGCCGAGGATTGGGCACTTGCCTGCTCGATCCGAAGTTCATCAGTGATCGCTGCCAATCGTTTCGCGCCCTTGGCCGCGAGGCCGCGAATACTGAGAAAACACAGCAAGCTCAGGGCCGCAACAAGGGCGCCGAGGCTGCTTACCAACCTCCACTGTGTCTCCTGCTGCCTCCGGCCATCCAAAAAAACGACGACTTCTCCGGCGGTGTCGCCGCCGACCCTGATCGGAGAACGATAGCGATTCAATGCCCCTTTGGCGGTGTCTCCGGCGGCACCCATGGGACTACCTTCAATATCGTAAATGATAACGCCTCGGGCGAGAGTCCGTCCCAAAAAGCGATCCAGCATGGCTCGCATGCCCAGCAGATCGCCCCGTTGCAACGGTTCGCTGACACCGAGGGCGATTTGCGATGCAAGTGCTTCCCCAAAGCCTCGGTCCCGCTGTTTTTGCAGGTAGGCATTTGAGGTCGCCGCGAGCCAAACCACGCATAAGCCGACCAGTAAGGTACACCCAGCGGCGATTAGCGGTAGCGAACGAGCGAGGCTCAAATTTTTGATCCGATTCATCGAATTAGTCGCTTATGCCAAGGCGATAAATTATAAGCGTGCGCTGCCTACGCCGTCTTCCCGCTATGGGGCTGCGGTACACTTGCGCGGCCGCACTTTGGCGGAATTACAGGTCTTAGTCAGTGAGTCTTTATACCCATACGCTTACATTTGCAGCAGCCAGCGCAGAGGAGACTGTCGCTCGTCTCGCTGCCATCACCGCTTTCTGTTCCGGCTGGGAGATTCGATCAAGACCCGCGCCAGGTCGTCGCCTTGAGCTGTTGGTTCGCTTTCAGTCAGAAGACAAGCGCCATGCGTTTCAAGGCGCCGGTAGCGAGCTGGCCCAACTGGCAACGCTGGATTACCCCGGTGCCACGGAAGCCAAGCAGCTCGGCGAAGATAAGCTGCATGAGCGCACGGAAACGGTGCTCACACTGATCGGTCCGCCTGATTACTCCTTTGGAGAGATTCTGGAATTCGAATTGCCCTCGCGCCGTCAAACGCTTTCCCAGCCTCTCCTAGAGTCCTTATGTGGGATACGACATTTGCCCGCTGGGCAATCGTCACACAGCGCGCTGGAGCTCTACTTCGACGGAAGAAGTAGCGCGCAAGCACTACGATCCGTCGTCCCGGACATCTTAGAGCGGTGGCCCATCGATGCAGTCGCGTTCCCAAGTTCCAGTAAACGCCCTCGCCGGCGGTTACTGGTGTTTGATATGGACTCCACATTAATTGAGTGTGAAGTAATAGACGAGCTTGCCAAGCTCGCGGGAGCCGGAGAGGCGGTGGCTGCGATCACTGCCCGAGCGATGCGCGGGGAGCTCGACTTTCAAAGCAGCTTTCGCGAGCGCATGCGTCAACTTCGTGGTTTGTCGGACAGTGCTCTGCAAGAAGTTGCCGAGCGCCTACCTGTAATGCCTGGAGCCGAAAGTCTGTTTCGCCAGCTAAGGGCTCTGGGACACCACACCGCCATTCTCTCCGGAGGCTTCGGGTTCTTCGCTTCGTATCTGCAAGGAAAACTAGGAATAAGCGAAGTTCACGCGAACCACTTGGATATCCAAGGCGGCGTGCTGAGTGGAGAAGTGGTGGGCACGATCGTCGATGGCGAGCAAAAACTCCGACTGCTGCGAGAGATAGCCGAGCGTGAGGAGTTCGACTTAGCAGACACCGTCGCCGTGGGTGATGGCGCGAATGATTTACCAATGATTTCCGCCGCGGGCTTAGGTGTGGCTTTTCACGCCAAGCCGATCGTGCAAGAGCGCAGCCCTGCTTTTGTAAATCGGGCGGGTCTGGATGCGCTAATCGCTGTGTTGGGAGTTAGTTCCGGTTGATGTGCATTTAGCGGGTCTACTAAATGTCTGTCCACACCGATTCAAAGGCCGCCGTCGGGAGCTTTTCTCGCTTCGCTGGATCGGAGTCATCTTCCAGTTGGCGCAAATAATCAAAATCCATTTGGCTAAAGTAGCCCGTCGATGAAACCTGGCGTTTTAGCTTTACCAGAAAGGACTCGTCATTGCGGGCAAGGGTGATGCGCTGGCCCTCGCGAAATACCATCCTAGGAACGACCAGTGTATGGTTTTGACCGACTAGGGGGATTTCTGGCAGCAGTAGCACGCGGATCGGTTTCGAATATTCGCCGTCTGGCATTTTGATTTGCGCCGCGTAGGCGGAGCCTTTCGGGCTGATTAGCTCGAGTCCCAGCAGCGTGGGTGCATGCTTGACTTGACTGACCCATCGGATCACGGCGATCGTCCAGTCGGCTCTTTCCAGTTCGGCTTCGCGCACACACACCAGGTCACCTATGTGAATCCCATCTGGTGGGTCAGTCCACTCTACGCAATAGCCGCCAGGACTCGTATTGGTTGTTTTGACCGAATACACAATGTGTCGCTGAGGTTGCGTCGCCGTTTGCTCTTGCTCGATCGCTGCTTTAGATACGCGATCTACATCGACGCCGATATCCGCCTCTTCCTCCGGTATTTCATCGGCTTGCTCATCTTTAGGCGTCGCGTCCTTCCACTCATCGCCCTTATCGACGGGTTCAAGAAAAGGATTCGTTTGTGCCGTGTACTCTTCGCTGCTTTCGTGCGCTTCGCCGAAAAACACCTTACCTAGGCTTTTTTCTCCGGCTACGTAGTAGTGCACATTACTCAGTCCAGCGGCAATGTAGAGCGTGACTCGGGCGGGCTGCCGTGCAAAGTTTCGCTGGCTGATTTCTCCCAAGGACTTGATCAGGTGTTCAAGCAGGTTTGTGTCCAGACGCGTCTCGCGATCAAACTCTATAACCCGGACCCCTTGAGTGCCGCGAGAGTGCTTGAGTTCCTCTAAGTGGGCGATCAGCGCCGTGGTGTTGATATAGCGGAACTGGGATGTGCCTCGACGAACCAGCAGCTCGGCGAAGGTCGGCGGTTGATCGCTCTGCATATCGACCGCGAACAATCCCTCGCCCAACTCTGGATCTTCTAAGTCGGCCAACTCTCGCCACTCGTGGAAGGCCCGGTAGGCACCGGAAATATCATGCTGACGAAGCTGATTTGGCTTAGCACAGGCCAGTAGAAGTGGTGGCAGATACTCCTGCACCACCGTGCTTCGAGTTTCACGCAGCGTGTCTTCAACGGGCAGCCTTGCCAGTTGCTGCCTTTCCGTTAGCGCGTAAAGCTGGTGCAGCCCGGCCCAGCAGTTCAGCTCCAGAGGTTGATAAAGCAGGTAGGAAAGTAAAATTCTTTGGCCCGTGAGAACCACCGCACGGTGTAAGGACTCGCAGGCGAGCTTGGCCGGATTGATCTCATCAAAGGCATCGTTGTTGCGAATCGTATTGACCGCCGCAACGGTGTAACCCGTCGCGGCGAGAGAGCATAGATCGGCAATTAAATCCGCGTGCAGCTGCGCATCGTCGTCGAGCACGATCGGTTGATTCATGCAGCTCTTTGTTAGCACGGAGACCACAGCCATCGCGGGGGAACGCAGCAGTTCGAGCAGCTGAAATCGCAGCAGGGGCTCCAGCGACACGCGATTCAGCTCAGAGAGAGCGGCGCGAAGCGCATTCCCGGCTCGGGGCGCGCTGCCAAGGGGTAGTTCATCTACCCAAGCCTGCACCGACTCTATCGTGCAGTCGAATACGCTACAGCTTTCTAGGTCTTGTTGCGGCAGTCGTAGCGCCGAGTGTTGATTTATGGCCATTTCGACTGGGCTTCTCTCCGGCGTGCGTTCGCGGAGCATAGCTCAACTAGCGGGTGCGTCGCCAATTTGAACGGGGAGAGATTTTCCGTTCCAACAGCCGCTGAACGCTATTGATTCGCCGGTGTGGTGGCGGTTTGCAACTGCTTTTGAAAGACCTCTGCGGTATGATCTGCCGGAGTAGACGCTTTGCAGAGAGCCCAAGGCGAATGCAAACGGTTTGAAGGCCCAATGGCTCTGCTCAGGGTTACGCTCCATGTTAATTGTGAGCAAGGGGATGGCTATAACCCCTATGAATAGAGCAATTTTTCGTGCATCGATATTAAGAAAATTCAAAACCGTCCCTCTTCCCTTAAAACGTACCAAATTCCATCATGGGGGGCTACAAATGTCCTTGAAAAAATTGGGAAAAAACTGGAATCTGTGCCTCCAGCTTAGTAGAAAAATGTGTTTGAAAGCATTCGCAAGCCCGGTCGGGCTAAGGGTATTTTTGCCGGAATCATTTTCGGATTGATCTGTTTTACATTTGTCTTCATTGGCAATCCTCCAGACAGCAGTCTGCAGAGCGGAGGTCCCGCGGCCGTCGTCAATTCCACTCCGATTCCGGCAATGGAATTTCTGCAACAGCTCGAACAACTTGAGCGCCGAATGGGAATAGATCTTAAGCAGTTTCCTGCCGAGAGGCGCCAACAGTTTTCTAT
>JBCBZV010000153.1:0-8746 GCA_039815155.1 Pseudomonadota bacterium | reverse complement strand
GGGCTAAAAGGCGTGAAGGGCATGCCGATGATCCTCGGTAACGATGTTTATGGCGAAGTCGTATCCGTCGGCCCCGGTGTGGAAGGTTTCACGACCGGCGATACGGTGTTTGGTGCAAAGCCACCCTCCGCGCAAGGTGCCTTCGCCCAGTACGTGGCAGCTCCCGTTAAGATGTTGCGCCATGCTCCAAAAGACGCGGATGCCGATCAGTTAGCCGCGAGTTCCTACGCCTTCTTCAGTGCCTGGGGACCATTAGTCGGTGACTGCGGCCTAAACGAAGAGAACGGCCCGAATTCCAGTGTGTTCATTCAGGGCGGTGGCGGGGCTGTTGGGAGCTGCGCGATTGCGATTGCAAAATCTTTTGGTGCCTTTGTTGCTACAAATTGCGGGCCAGATGACATCGAAAGAGTCAGAGAGATGGGAGCAGACGCTGTCTTCGATTATCGAGACGGAGAGCTGGCCGGAAACTTGTCTAACTTCGACATCGCATTCTGTACCGCCAACCCTGATGCCGAGGATCAAATGCTGGCTCTCCTACGTAAGGGTGCAGATGCGCGTTATACCACCGTCATTCACCCAACGATGCGACTGGGCGATGAACTAGGAGCATTTAAAGGCCTGATGCGCGCCAAAAAGACCCTGGGCGCGCTGAACAAACAGCTACGCGATGCCAAGCAAAAGGCGCATTGGTCGATGTACAAAGGCAACGCGGAAGCTCTTGAATCGCTGGCGGGGCTGTTGTCTTCCGGTAGGTTGAAGCTTCGTATCGCGAAGCATTTTCCGCTGGCGGACATGGTTGCTGCGCAGGAGATGATGGAGGCTGGGGTTAGTGGGAAGTTGGTGGTTGATATACGGTAGGGTGGTTAGTGGTTAATTGAGATATTGAGCAACGGTTTTTATAAGCTTTGGCGGGTCGGCGTCTATTCTCTCTTTAGCGGACGTTGGTAATCACTTGGCTTGATGACGGCGATCGACTTGGAAAAGTATTTTTAGGTACACATTCTGAGCTAGTTTTTTCGCCACCCTCCGTCTGTCGGACTGTTTACTGCGTTTTCTCGTGTCTAATCTGATTCATAAACTTAACGCCGGCGAAAACACCGGCAAGCATCGCAAGAATCAGAGAAATGTTGAGGGCAGCAGTCAAATAGAGGCTTAAGACCCAACCATCTGGAGCAGCCTGTAGGTAGGTAGATAGTCCCGCTAGCCACATAGTCATCGTGCTCCACAGGAAATAGAGAGATGACAGTACAAACATTGCGTTCACTAGCCTCAGTTGGCCGCGTGTGAGTTGGGACCCGGCGACATAGGCTACGACGAGATACCCGCTCAGAATGGTTAGATAGAGCGCGAAATAGTACCCACCTAGCTCATTAAATTCGTTTGCAAGGGACAACTGCTCTACCGCACTCGGACCGGTGGAGCTTGCGGCTTCTTCCATAATTCCTCCGACCGGATATCAAGTTAAGGTAGACGTCGGTGCAGGATCGTCACTGATCCGGTTTTCTATTTCAATGCTGCAAGAACTCGCATAGTTGCGAATTCTGAAGGGACTAGCGAGTCGGATGGAGTCTATCCGCTGTGACAGTGATGACTGCTTTCTAAGGAGCGGTCGTTTGACTCAGTGCCGCCTCATACGTGATTTTAGCCATTGGTAGTCGATATAGATGACATTAGAAGCGCCGCGTCTATTCGGTGAACTGTCACCTTAGTCTTTATGTCGATGTCCGTCGAAAACTACGTCGCTTGATATAATCCGCGCAGGATCAATACGATGAGGTTTTTTTGTGTCGATAATTTGGCACACGCGCACCGTAATCGTAGAGAAATTGCTTTCCAGAGCGCAAAGCAGAAACGCACCGGGCCGTAGTTATCAAGGGGGCGCAATATGTCTGATACAGTTTGGATTGCATTGATCGTTGCAGGATCGATACTCATTATTTTTTTCTCACTATTAATTTTCTTTCCAAAGTCACTCGAACGACTCTTAGGAAGGGTACATTCCGTCGATGCAAACGCGGAAGGATTGTCGATTACGTTTTTTAAGGAACAAGCTCAAAAAGCTGCCGAGCGTAAAGGGGGTAACGCACCAGAGGCGCCTCTAGGGCTATACCTGAAAGGTGTATCAGTTCTGTGGGTAGATGATGTTCCGGAGAACAATTTTCACGAAGCTGCGATGTTCGAAGCGCTTGGCGCGGATGTTCGGTTCTCTCGGGATAATGCCTCAGCCTTGGTGTCAGCACAGAAGCTTACTCCGTCCCTTATAGTCAGTGATATACATCGACATGGTGAACTTGAATCAGGCCTGGATCTTCCCTCCATATTCTCCGAAGCGGATCAAGAGCTTCCACCCGTTGTTTACTACACAGGTAGCAAAGCAGATGAGACGGCATCGAACGGGCATCCGATTACGATTCATCCAGGTGAACTTTTTTCAGAAGCCTTCAGACTGCTGGAAAACGGGAAATGATCGTTCAACGATGCTTGAAGGGTGTTCATAGTATTAGCGATGCCGACGCGCGGGAAATCCTAAGCGGAAACGGAATCCAATGTAACTGGTGGCGTAACGTTGTAGTTATTTCGACAAACGAAATACGTCAAAAGTTGACTGCTGCAGCAATCGACATGCACGTTAACAACTACGGTGCTGTAAAAGACGACACACCGTTCATTTCTCTGACCTCAGGCTGCGTATCGCGTGACCTATACTTACGCACTAATACTGTGCTTCCCGCTCGCAACACCGCTGTTGAATTCGCCACCGACGGTGGATTTCTTGACGGGTATATCTTTTATTGCTGGCTATTGGTGGGCTTGAAAGCTGCTCCTGAGGTCGAGGGTATTGCCGAGGAGGTCCGTGAACTTAACACCTACCACAGCTACTCCGCGTATCAAACCGAAGGTGAGGTCGCGGCGAAGATTGTCGTGCCAGCTAACCAAATTGAAGGCGTCGAAAAGGTGGATCCGAGCGGAAAGCGCATCAAATGGATAGGAAATCCTGACTTTACGCCTCCCGACCGGGTTACCAATTTCAGGGATTTAATTTGATGTTCAGCGACGATGCTCTCAAAAAAATGGAGATCGATCCTGATCGCTGCAGATCCAAGGCTCGGTTGTACAAATCAATGGCATGCCAAGCCCGTGAAAAAGGCTTTTCACCTGAGTTTAGTGATGCCACTACCGGCCCTACGTCTCTACGAAGTCAAGAATTGTCGGATAGTATGCACGAAGGTCATGTTGGCTACCTCTATCAAGTCTCTGCAGAGTGCATGCTAGTTCTAGAAGACAAGGAAGGTCACGAGTGCGCTGCGCACGCGGGTGAAGCATATCTGAAAGGAGGCCTGCCGTTTGGTCTTGTCTTATCGGCAATTTTTGAGGGCGCGTCTGAATATTCTAATCGCCCCAAGACGACGGATATCAACGATTTTTTAGAGTTTCGCGAACGCATTCGGCTTGAAACTGAAGAGTATTCTGAGCGTGACAAAATGCGTGCTGAAGCATTAGAACGGCCCGAACAGCTGATCTGGTTGTTAATTGCGGTGACAAACATCCAAGATGGCCGATCATTGCTGGTCAAATGGTACAAACCCATCCGAGATTCTTTCGAAAACCGTGGTCATTTACCTGTGGGTCCCCTTGGGATCCCAGTATCGGCCCATTTTCCTTTGTTCGATGCCATCCTCAGCAAGCAGTCAAAGAGTTCTGCTCTAAACGAAGTATTCAATTTCGCAATGGCCAGACGTGCTCAAGCTCTGAATTTAGCGAAAAGGAATTTATACCTTTGGGAGAGAGTACGTTCACCACTGGCTTTATTCGACCTCCATATTTTCGCGCTCGCCAACGCTGCAGCGTTATGTGGACTCTTAAACGAAAAGACAGTAGGCGACATGCGCCGGTCCTTGGACAATGAAAATCCGCTCTCACCACTGATTTTAGCCCCGCTCAATAAGGCACTTGACTATAATGCGGCATTGTAAGCGGATTCAATTTGATCTTTTGTGCAAGCGGATCGGCGACGCACTAGCGGGGCGAGGTGGATCGCCCAAGTTGCCATCGGGCTGGGCGCTGACTACTGGGGCGCCACTCGAAAAATACCCCTGAAGTGATTTGCTACCCAAGCTGCCAGTATTCACCGGATCTTGGATCGATTTAAGGTGGGATCGATTGTCCGGTGTGAGGTGAAGATTGCCGTTCCATCCCCTAGAAAAACAACTTAGATAGGTATCAAGCGCGTGATGGCTGTGGGTCGATAGCCGTCAATCGTTTCGCGGTTTCGAAATGTCCGCTTTACTGAGTTGTAAACCCACAACGCATCCCCACTTCCACACCGTGGGAGATTAGTTCAACGTATAAGCCCGCTCCGCCCAAGGCTCCCGATCCTCTTTTCCCCCAAACAAATCCACATCATCAACCGCTTCCTGTGTGGGTATGGCGAAGGTCTCGCCCAGAGGAAAGCTCTCGATCTGCGCTGCAAGTTCTGCGGCAATGCTCCGTTCAACGTCTACAAGATTTTCCCTTTCCAAGGGATCACGTTCCAGGTCGTAAAGACTCAGCTCTCCATCGATGTTCATGAGTTTATAGGGGTATCGATAGATAGCTGTCGAATCACGAATCACACTCACCTTCGTGAAGTAATCTGCGGGATGTGGCGGCGTGTTCGTTTCCAAAGCGGCTGCTAGGTCCCGTCCGTCAAAGCTTGCTTCGGCTGCTTCCGCTCCGGCAGCGGCGAGTAAGGTTGGTGCTACATCTTGCACCGTGGCCAGATGATTGAAGGCGTCGTTCTCGATTTGGCCGGGCCAGTGCACGAACGATGGGACCCGCACACCACCTTCATATATTGATCCTTTCCCTTTCTTAAAGGGCCGATTATCGGAGCCGCCTTCGGTGAAGTTCTTGCGGGTGAATTCGATCATGGTCGGGTTGGCTTTGATATCAAGAACGGACTCAACGAGTTTGGTGAGGAGGAAATCGGGCAGGAACCTCGCTGGGTTATCGACAATCAGGCCGCCGTTATCGCTCATAAACCAAATGAGTGTTTCGTTCTCTATGCCTTCGGCGACGAGCGCGTTGTGAATATCGCCAATGGCGGTATCGAGTTCGCTGACCATGGCGGCATGAATTCGTCGGTGCTCATTTTCGATATGCTCGTAGGATTGGATGGTCTCTTCTGGAGCCTCATTGGGTAGGTGAGGTGCTCCGAAGGCGGCGTACAAAAACAGCGGTCGCGTTTGGTCTCGCTCCTGAATGAGTTTGATGGCTTCCTTGGCGATCAGGTGGGTGGTATAGCCTTCTTCGCGAACGGTCTTGCCGTTGCGCTGCCAATCGTAGCCGCCGCCGTGAACCTTGTCGTAGTAACCGATGCCCCCGGTTACATGGCCGTAAAAGTGATCAAAGCCGCGCGCATTGGGGTGGTAAGCGAGATTGCGGGCGCCGAGGTGCCATTTGCCGACCAGGGCGGTTTGATAGCCTGCTTCCCGCAGGCGGTCTGCAATGGTTTTTTCCTCCAAGGGCAGCCCCTTGGGATTGTTTTTTGTGAGCGGATTGACGATGCCGAGGCGCAGCGGTGATTTGCCGGTCATCAATGCTGCGCGAGTGGGGCTGCAACTGGGCTGCACATAGAATCGGTTCAGCTTCATCCCTGCGCTGGCGAGCTGGTCGATCACCGGCGTTCTAATCTCGCTGTAGTTGTAGCCGACGTCTCGCCACCCGAGATCGTCCGCGAGGATGAGCACGATGTTTGGAGGATTTTCGGAGCGCTGTTCTGCGACGGGTTCGCTTGCTGGCTTGGATGCGGACTCGGTGGTCATGGCGAGAACAGCTTGTCTACTAGGGCCGATCTCTTTCGCTTCATTCACTTTTTGCAGCGCGACATAGCCGATGGCCACGGTTGCGAGGATGAGGCTTGCAGCTACCGATTTGTTCATAAGTGATCCGAACTTTGTTTTTCTACTTGGTCAAGCCACGCAAAAGGCGCTTATCTAGTTCCGGCTTATTCTTTGCGCAGGTATTTCTAGTCTAGGTGTTCGGCTCTCGAAGCCGAATGGTTTCCGGGACTTCAAGCGCTGTGTTGGGGCCGTCCAAAAACTCCACCGTGGTGAAACTCAATTCCGTATCGCCGATGTTTTCGACGGAGTGCAGCATGTACTCGCCTTCTCCATAGTCGAAGTGCTTGGTTTCACCGGCGTAATGCACAACGTCTTTGATCTCGCCGTTCGAAAAGTACCCGCGAGCGCGCCCGGCTTTATGGGCGGACCAGAAGTACGGATTCACATGGCGGTGGAATGGGCAGCGGTAACCCGGTGCCAGCAGCAAATGCCACACGCGTACGCGGTCGGTCTCAGATACCAGCACGGAGCCAACGCAGCCGTTGTACTCCTGTTCCAGCATCTGTGCATGCAGGCCAGCGGGCCAATCCTTGAAAGCGGCGGGATCGCTCACCGTCGCGATGTGGTCTGATGGCTTAGTCATTGGCTGCGTCATGCGGCCTCCGAGCGGGTGGCCGAATGACTCTCACGCATGGATACGACCACCTTGATCGCATCATCTATGCGTTCACGGGCATAGCGTAGAGCGGTTGGCAGGTCCTCCAGCGGGAACGTATGCGTGTGCACCTTACTGGCATCGAAGCGCTTCTCGGCCATGAACGCCATGGCGCGATGGGTGGCTGATTTTCCCTCTCCGCGAATGCCATAGAGATAGATGTTGTTGACCGCAAGATACCCAAGGTCGAAAGATACGGGCTCTTTCGGGAAAGCGGCTAAGCACACTCGGCCGCCCCGATTCGTCATATGCACGGCTTGATTGACTGACGTTTCAACGCCTGCGCAGTCAATGACATAGTCAGCGCCCTTACCACCCGTGAGTTCCAACACGCGCGTGAGCGCATCTTCTTTGCGCGCATCGATGGTCACGTCGGCACCGAGTTCACTGCCGATCCGATTGCGGTTCTCTCGGGTGCCGACCAGGATCACCGGATCGGCGCCAAGTGCTTTTGCGACCGCAACGGCCAGTAGGCCGATAGGGCCTGGGCCAATCACAACCACGCTTTCGCCCGCGACCAAGCCCCCCAGTTCGGTGAGCCCGTACATGGATGTGCCCGCCGTTACGACCAGCGTCGCCTCTTCGTCGGACATGGTGTCGGGCACTTTGATCATCGTGTTGATGTTGTTAACCGCATACTGGGCAAAGCCGCCATCGGTTGTGAACCCGTTCGCGCGATGTCCTTTATCGCGTTCGCCATAGTTCAGTCCGTAGTTGTGACATGAGGTATACATGCCCATGCGGCAGCGCTTGCACTGGCCGCAGCCGGCATGGATCTCTACGGTTACCCGATCACCTATTTCGAACTCATCCACGCCCGGTCCTAAAGCGGCCACGGTGCCCATGTATTCGTGCCCTGGCGTGAAACCCTTGTTAAACGGGGGGCCACCCTCGATTAAGGCTGGCGTGCCGTAGGTCATTATTTCCAGATCTGTCGCACAGATCGCCACCGCGTCTATGCGCACGAGTGCTTCAGCTCTACCCGGCATGGGCACAGGCTTTTCGATCAGCGTAAGCTGCTCTGGATCTCCCAATACCCAGGCCTTCATGGTCTCGGGTATCGGCATGGACTTAGAAGTGTTCACGAGAAAACTTGCAAGTTGATGCGGTATTTGGTCACGGGGCTGTCCTGTTGGCATACATCGGCGACGTGAAGGGATTAGCTAAGATCGCGACCAATATAAACCAATTTAACCAATATGGCCAAATTGGTTATACTCTTCCTTATGATGCACAGGGCGCGCAAGGATTCGAGGGTTGGGGTTAGGGATCGGGATAGGTATCTTGATTCAAGCTCCTCTTTGGGGGGCCTCGCTCGTATAATCTTTCGACCTCTGGGTTCTGTTCCTTCCGACACGCAAGGCAACGATGAACGAAGCGACACACTTTATGGCCGCTCTTCGGCAGTGGCTGAAAGACACGCGGTTCACACCGAATCAAAAGCTGCCAGCGGAGCGGGAGCTTGCAGCCAAGTTCTGCGTAACTCGCGCCGAAGTGCGCAAGGCCTTCGCGGTGCTGGAAGAAGAGGGTTTGATTCAACGGTTTGTCGGTCGCGGAACCTTTGTGACCCCGGCCCTGGCGACTGCGGAAGACGAAGACGACCTCGCGGCGAAGACCAGCCCAATCGCCGCAATGCAGGCTCGCTACGCCATCGAGCCGGAACTCGCTCGCCTCGCCGCCTTGAACGCGATTCCCGCCCAAATCACCGAAATGAGGGCGCTTATTCAAGAGATGCGCGCCGCAGCCTCCTGGGACGTTTACGCACAACTCGATTGGCGTTTTCACAACCTCATCGCCGAAGCGACCGGAAACCCGCTGCTGGTCGAGGTACAGCGCATGCTCAACGATGTTCGACGCTACGTGGTGTGGGGCGATCTCGAAACAAACTCGGAGGGACCGGAAAGCGAATACCATTCCTTCGCCGAGCACGAGCGCATCGTGAATGCGATAGAGCGTCGCAATGGCGCGCTCGCGGTCGACGCCATGCTCGACCATCTAAAGGCGACCAACTCCCAACTGTCCGACAACCGAACGCTTTAACGTATGCCTCTGGCGCAAGGACTCCTTCGGTCCTTCACACCTCTATAAGAGCCCTTCTTGCGAGCCGCTACTACCGAAAGTGGCCAATTTCTCCTTACGTTTTTTCTTGCGTACCTCGCGTTCGCCGTTTTACGGAGTACTCTCGATGAGCTACACCCTGAGCGGCGTG
>JBCBZV010000088.1:0-17430 GCA_039815155.1 Pseudomonadota bacterium | reverse complement strand
GTTGCCATCCTAAGTCGCAACAATCCTCAGTGGATGATCAGCTTCATCGGGATTCTTTCCATCGGTGCGGTAGCCGTACCTATGAACGGTTGGTGGACCACGGAAGAATTGGATTACGGTATTCAGGACAGCGGATCCACCCTTATCGTGGCCGATAAGCAGCGTTTAGAACGACTGGTCCCGCTGCAAGCCCCGCTGCAGCTAACCCTTGTCGGTATTGGTGACTGTGCCGGAGTGGACGCACAAATCCATGCCTACGACGAGGTCGTTGCCAGGCATACGGGCAAAGACATGCCCGAGGTAAGCATCGAGGCCGATGACTACGCCACAATTATGTACACCTCTGGCTCTACGGGGCACCCGAAAGGCGCCTTGTCTTCCCATCGAGGTATTGTCTCGGCTCTATACAGTTGGATTTTACTGGGACTCGCATCGCGTTCTGTCACTCCAGAAAACGAAGCGGAAAGCAAGTTTGCGCCTGCCGGCTTGGTGACGGTTCCTTTGTTTCACTGCACCGGCAGTCACACGGCTTTTTTGTTGTCACTGGTGATCGGTCGCAAGCTTGTGATCATGCATAAATGGGACGCTCAGGAAGCGCTCCGGTTGATAGAAGAGGAGCGCATCACCTGGTTCACCGGTGTACCCACCATGTCCGCGGAGCTGCAGGCAGCGGCGGCGGAGTCTGATCGAGACCTCTCCTCTTTAAAAGAAATTTACGGTGGTGGGGCGGCACGCCCGCCGGCACAAGTCCGCGAAATAGCCAAAACCTTTAAAAAGACCTCACCCGGTATCGGTTACGGTCTCACAGAGACCAACGCGCTGGGTTCGGTCAATGTAGGTGATGCCTACATCGCCAAGCCCGGTAGCGCCGGTTTGGCTGTTCCGGCGGTGACTGACATCGCGATCTTTGATGAGAACGATCAGCCCCTACCAACCGGCGAGCGTGGCGAAGTAGTGATTCACTCACCTGCAAACGTACTCGGGTATTGGAATAAACCTGAGGCGACCGCCGAAGCATTCCGTGACGGCTGGTTCTACACGGGAGACATTGGCTACCTCGACGAAGATGGTTTTTTATTCATTGTCGATCGGATGAAGGAAATCATTATCCGCGGTGGTGAAAACATCAGTTGCATCGAGGTAGAGGCCGCGCTGTATCAGCATCCCGCGGTGTCCGAGGCGTCTGTATACGGCGTACCGGATGATCGCCTCGGCGAAGCGGTAGCCGCGAGCATCGTGCCAAGAGAGGGGCAGACCCTGGATGAGGCAGAGCTGCGAGAGTTTTTAAAGGAGCATATCTCGAGCTTCAAGTTACCGGCACATATAAGGATGCATGAAGAACCACTGCCACGCATCGCAAGCGGAAAAATCTTTAAACGACAGCTTAAAGCGGAGTTTGTGAAAGCCCACTAGTCAACTTCGACGAACGGGCTTTCAGACCGGACAGCAAAAGGAGAAATAGGTGATGGACCTAGGAGTCACAGAAAAACTTACGCCCCTGTTGGCGCTCGTAAGGGAGTTTATCGATAACGACATTCTTCCCATGGAGAAGCCCTACGCGGAAGAAATCGCGAAGGGTGATCGTTGGGCGTTTACCGAACGCCAAACGGAAATTATTGAGACGCTCAAGAACAAGGCGAAGAGTGAGGGGCTGTGGAACTTCTTTCTCACTGAAGGCAGCCAATCAAGCGGTCTTACGACAGTCGAGTACGCCTACCTCGCAGAGGAAATGGGTCGATCGCATATGGCGCCAGAGGTATTCAACTGCGCCGCTCCCGATACGGGCAATATGGAAGTACTCGCCAAGTACGGAACCGAGGAACAAAAAGAACAGTTGTTGACGCCACTGTTAAACGGGGAGATCCGCAGCGCCTACGCTATGACCGAGCCCGGAGTGGCTTCTTCTGATGCGACAAACATTAGTACCCGAGCAGTTCTTGACGGCGACGAGTGGGTTATAAACGGGGAGAAGCATTGGATTTCTGGTGCTGGTGATCCGCGCTGCAAAATCATGATCGTAATGGTCAAAACCGACCCGGACGCGCCAAAACATAAGCAACAGTCCCAGATACTCGTACCACGCGATGCACCGGGCGTCGAAATTATTCGACCCATGCAGGTGTTTTCTATGGATGACGCGCCCCACGGGCACATGCATCTGCGTTTAAACAACGTTCGTGTACCCAAGGAAAACGCCATTCTTGGTGCCGGTCGTGGTTTTGAAATTTCTCAGGGACGCTTAGGGCCAGGGCGAATCCATCACTGCATGCGTGCCCTCGGTGCGGCGGAGCGTGCGCTTCAACTGATGTGTGAACGCGCTACCACTCGCGTTGCCTTCGGCAAGCCTCTGGCTCGCTTGGGCGGCAATATCGATGTCGTCGCGAACGCGCGGATGGCGATCGAGCAGGTGCGTCTGCTTACGCTGAAAGCCGCCTGGATGATGGACAACACCGATCCCAAAGAAGCCCGAATTTGGATCTCGATGATCAAGACAGCGGTGCCGAACGTTACGCTGAAAATTATCGACGATGCGATCCAAATGCACGGAGGCCTTGGCGTCTCCCAAGACACTCCGCTTGCCCATATGTACATGGGGCAACGAACGCTACGTTTAGCGGACGGTCCAGACGAGGTCCACCGCATGGTCGTTGGGCGCCAAGAGTTTAAAAAGTATATGGAGATGGAGTCAGCCCCCGCGACTTTCCGCGACGGTTGATCCTCGCCTGACCTATTCGACGAATCATTGCTTAGCACGGAGATCAAACATGGGCATTACGGTTGTCCCCAAGGAAAAGCTCACCGACCACATAGGTACCAAGTATCCCCCCAGTGATTGGGTCACCTTGGATCAAAGTCGAATCAATGACTTCGCCGATTGCACCGGTGACCATCAGTTCATTCACATCGATGAAGAAAAAGCGGCGCAGACGCCGTTCGGCGGAACGATTGCTCACGGTTTTCTGACCCTCTCTATGCTTCCGAAGCTAATGGAAGGGAATGGAGTGGTGCCAGAAGGTGTAATGATGGGCATCAACTACGGGTCCGATAAGGTGCGCTTCCTAGCGCCGGTACGGGCGGGAAAGCGCGTGCGAGCGCACTGTGAGCTCGTTGACGTGCAACAGAAAGATGACAACCGCTTTCTGCTTAAAACTCAGGTCAACATTGAGATTGAAGGTGAGGAAACGCCGGCGCTTATTGCCGAATCACTCACCATGTTGGTTGTTGCTTAAGGAGATTTTGAAGTAATGAGTATTCGCTACGATGATCGAGTTGCCATAGTTACCGGCGCCGGTCAGGGTTTAGGGCGCAGCCACGCTATTGAGCTAGCGAAGCGCGGCGCTAAGGTTGTTGTGAACGACCTGGGGGGCGCCACGGATGGAACCGGTGGTTCCAGCGAGGCTGCCAAGGCCGTGGTCGCCGAGATCGCGGCGCTCGGTGGCGAGGCGATGGCGAACGGCGCCAACGTTGCCAAGATCGAAGAAGTCGAGGCGATGGTTGCGGAAACCAAGGAGCGCTGGGGACGCGTCGATATTCTCGTTAACAACGCCGGCATTCTGCGCGATAAGAGCTTCTCTAAAGGTGGGCTGGACGATTTCCGTGCCGTCATAGAAGTGCATTTGATGGGTACGGTCAACTGCACAAAAGCTTGCTGGGATTTAATGCGCGAACAGGAATACGGGCGTATCGTGGTGACTACCTCTTCCTCAGGCCTGTACGGCAATTTCGGTCAAAGCAATTACGGCTCGGCCAAAATGGGCGTTATTGGCATGATGAACACGCTCGTTCAGGAAGGCGCCAAATACAACATTCATGTCAATGCGCTCGCACCCACAGCGGGCACGCGGATGACCGAAGGCCTGATTCCCGAGAAAGCGTTCGATCTGCTCACACCGGAGACCGTCACTCCTGCAGTGCTATACCTGGTATCGGAAGATGGTCCTAACCGTACGATTCTTTGTGCAGGCGCCGGCGGGTTTTCCGTTGCGCGCATCGTGGAGTCCGACGGCGCCTGGCTGCCTCCTGAGGAACAGACTCCCGAAGGCATAGCCGCTCACTGGCAGCAAATTACCGCGACGGAAGGTGAGAGCGCCTACCAGGCCGGTTTTGAACAAAGCGCAAAGATGATCACCAAGGCTGCGACTGGTCTGGGCATTTCCCTCGACTAGTCTTTGAGGTAATTCAATACACACAGTGCAGCAAGGAACGTTGGTGTTTCTGTTGCCGTAAATAAAGCTCTGACTGTTGATTGCGTAGGGCAGGGCGCCCTACCCGGAGAACTAAAATGAAAGAAGCCGTAATTTTATCGACCGCACGTACACCCATTGGCAAGGCCTACCGAGGTGGTTTCAACAATTTGACCGGCCCAACATTGGGTGCCGCCGCTGTAGCTGAGGCTCTTTCCCGAGCCAACGTCGATCCCGCGGAAGTCGAGGACGTAGTTATGGGATGTGCCCTGCAGCAGGGCACTACAGGCCAGAACGTTGCCCGGCAGATCGCGCTGCGCGCCGGTATGCCTGTAACTGTTTCTGGGATGACTGTAGATCGACAGTGTTCTTCTGGCCTGATGGCGGTAGCGACCGCGGCGAAGCAGGTTATGCACGATGGCATGGACGTCGTCGTCGGCGGAGGCATCGATTCAATTTCGCTAGTACAAAACGAACACATGAACTTGCACCGGGCTGCTGACGAAGAGCTTGTTGCTATGCACCCGGCGATCTACATGCCGATGCTGCAAACCGCCGAAACCGTAGCTAAGCGCTACAACATTGGCCGTGACGTTATGGACGAGTACGGTCTGCAGTCCCAGCAGCGCGTCGCCCAGGCCTACGAAGAAGGCCGTTACGACGCAGAGCTTACCCCGGTAACGTGCAAGCGCATTGTTTGGGACAAGGCAACCGGTGAGCAGTCTGAAGCGGAGGTCACAGTGTCCCGTGACGAAGGAATCCGCGCGACTACCGCTGAGGGTCTTGCGGGACTCAAGACGGTAATTGAAGGTGGCACGATTACGGCAGGTAATGCATCCCAGCTTTCCGATGGTGCCTCCGCCCAGGTAGTTATGGATTCGAAGCTTGCCGAGCAGCGCGGTCTTGAGCCCCTCGGCGCCTATCGCGGTATGGCGGTTGCGGGCCTTGAGCCGGACGAAATGGGCATAGGTCCAATCTACGCAGTGCCTAAGCTGCTGAAGCAGAATGGTCTAAGTATGGATGACATTGGACTGTGGGAGCTTAACGAGGCGTTCGCGGTGCAGGTTCTGTACTGCCGAGATCAGCTTGGCATTGACAACGACAAGCTGAATGTCAGCGGCGGCGCAATTGCCATCGGCCACCCCTACGGAATGAGTGGATCTCGTATGATCGGACACGCGCTAATAGAAGGTAAGCGGCGCGGTGTGAAGTACGTTGTTATCACCATGTGTGTTGGTGGTGGAATGGGCGCTGCCGGGTTATTCGAGGTTTACTAAAACCTTGGTGATCGGGTTTTCAGTCGCGTTCGTTGCTATGAACACGATCTGGAGCGGGAGCTGGGCCTGGGCGGGTCGCCAAAAAGCGTCATCCCTGACAGGCTCGGCGGCGTCCATCCATGGACGCCGACGCCCGCCCTGACCCAGCTCCCACTCCAGATCTATGCCCCGCGAGCAACCACTCTATGCGTTTGCGCCCGCGGTGTTTTAGCGACTCTTGCCAAAACACAATTCGGTTGACGCTGAAATGCTTTTTAGCTTGCGATGAATGAGGTTCAAGTGATCTGTGAATTCGCTCCTTGGCCTGCTTAGGTGTTTTTTGGGAATTTCGCTAGACGCGTTCAAGGCAGGGAGTTTTTGGGGACTAGTGTGGGCGTCGGCGTCCATGGATGGACGCCGCCGAGCCTGTCAGGGATGACGCTTTTTGGCGACCCACAATAGTCTCCAAGGACTCCTTGCCAGTGGCACTACGACCAACATTACCGTCACAAGACCTACAAGTTACAAGAAAAACAGAACAAGATATGGAGAATTAGATGCGAGCACTGCTATGTACCGAACATGGACTACCGGACAAACTCGTCTTGGCCAACGACGTGGAGGCCCCTGAGCCTGGAACGGGACAGGTTGTTATAGGAGTAAAGGCGGCCGGACTCAATTTCCCGGACGTGCTAATTATCCAAGGTAAGTATCAGTTCCAACCCGAAATGCCGTTTTCTCCCGGTGGCGAATGCGCCGGCGAAATTATCGCCGTAGGTGAAGGTGTAGAGCGCTGGAGCGTCGGTGACAAAGTCGTCGCCATGACCGGTAGTGGTGCCTTTCGTGAGCAACTCGCCGTAGATCAGAATGGCGTGATGCCCATGCCCGAAGGCCTCGATTTTTCTCAGGCCGCCGGTGTCGCTATGACTTACTTTACGTCCTACCACGCGCTCAAGCAGCGCGCTGATCTCAAAGAAGGAGAAACACTGCTCGTGCTCGGTGCCGCTGGCGGTGTTGGTTCGACCGCGGTGGAGCTCGGCAAGTATATGGGTGCGCGCGTAATCGCGGCTGCCAGCAGCGAAGAAAAACTCGCTTTGTGCAAAGAGCTCGGTGCGGATGAGACCATCAACTATTCCGAGCAAGACCTCAAAGGGGCCATTAAAGAGCTCACGGGCGGCAAAGGCGTCGATGTAGTTTACGACCCAGTTGGTGGAGACTACGCAGAACCTGCCCTACGTGGGATGGCTTGGAACGGGCGCTATCTCGTAATCGGTTTCGCCAGCGGCCCCATACCAGAAATCCCCCTAAATCTTGCGCTGCTAAAAGGCTGCTCGATTGTCGGCGTGTTCTGGGGCCGGTTTATCGCCGAAG
The DNA here is from genome assembly GCA_039815155.1 of Pseudomonadota bacterium. Taxonomy (GTDB): domain Bacteria; phylum Pseudomonadota; class Gammaproteobacteria; order Pseudomonadales; family Halieaceae; genus Congregibacter. The sequence goes on along the minus strand of JBCBZV010000088.1, from coordinate 10,619 downwards.
AGCCCGCTGTGCATGTTAAGAACATCGAGGAGCTTTGGGGCTTGTTTGCTGAGGGCAAGCTAAAGCCAGCGATCAACGACGTGTTTCCCCTCGCTGATTACGAGCAAGCCTATGAAGTGATGATGGAGCGGCGAGCGCGAGGTAAAGTTATCCTAACAATGGACTAATGCTCTGTTCATTTAGGAACAAGCAATTAAGGACTTCGGACTGTGAGTACCTTTTCTTTCAATACCGTCGCCAAAATTGTTCACGGTGACGGTGAGGCCCTGAATCTTGCTGAGCACTGCACAGCGCGGGGTATCGGTTCCGTTTTATTGGTGACCGATCCGGGTCTCGTGCAGCTCGGTATGATTACTCCCATTCAAACGGCAATGAAAGCGGCAGGTCTAAAGGTTTCGCTTTATAGCGGTGTTCGTGAAGACCCGCCCGAAGAAGTTGTTCTCGATGCGGTTGCACAAGGTAAACGGGACCAGGTTGATGGCCTAATCGCTGTCGGCGGTGGTAGTTCGATGGATGTGGCCAAAGTTGCTGCAGCCCTAATGGTATCGCAACAATCGCTGGCAGAGATGTACGGTGTAGACCAAGTCAGCGGCGGGCGCATGCCTTTAATCCTTGTTCCGACCACTGCGGGGACCGGATCAGAAGTCACGCCCGTATCAGTAATTACTACCGGGAAAACGACAAAGGCCGGGGTGAGCTCTTCCGCATTGCTTCCCGATGTCGCCGTCCTCGATGCAAGCCTTACCCTTGGACTACCGCCCGCCGCAACCGCGATGACCGGCGTCGATGCGATGGTTCATGCCATCGAGGCTTACACCTCCAAAATCAAGAAAAACCCCATTTCCGATTCGCTCGCACGAAGCGCGCTTACCGAGCTGGCTTGCCATATCCGCACTGCAGTGCACGACGGCCAGCAACGGGACGCTCGCGCGTCGATGCTGCTCGGCGCTATGCAAGCGGGACAGGCTTTCGCAAATGCGCCAGTGGCGGCGGTGCATGCACTCGCTTATCCGCTAGGCGGTCACTACAAGATTCCTCACGGTCTCAGCAATTCATTGGTGCTGCCCTCGGTGCTGCGCTTCAATTTACCGGAGGCTGCTTCGCTATATGCGGAGCTCGCAGGGTTCGTATTGCAAGCGCCGGTGCACGGTAGCGACGAAGCGAAGGCGACGGCGCTGATCGATGGTATTGAATCTCTGATTGACGAACTAGGCCTACCCGCGACCTTACAAGCGGCTGGTGTAGCGGAGGAAAGCCTGGAAATGCTTGCAGAAGATGCGATGCAGCAGCAGCGTCTCCTGGTTAATAACCCCAGGGAAGTCTTATTAAACGACGCCCTAGCGATTTACCAAGCGGCTTTTAGTTAGAGCGGCTTTGAGTTAGAGCAGATTTTAGCTAGAGCGGCTTTCAGTTAGAGAAGCTTTCAACTAGAGCAGCCAGTTAAAAAGCGCGACGAGTTCCCCGGGAGAGAAGGATGGCTAAAACATCTGCGCCGCTTCGAGGCGATTATCACTGGTTCGACCCGATCACCACCCGTTGGTCCGATAACGATATCTATGGCCATGTTAATAATGTTGTCTATTACAACTATTTCGATACCGTTGCGAACAACTATCTGATCGAAGCTGGGAAGCTGGATATTCATGCAGGTGCAGTCATTGGCCTAGTTGTCGCATCGAGTTGTAGCTATCACGCCCCGGTGGGTCATCCTCAGAAACTCGTGGGAGGACTGCGCACCGACCGCTTGGGCAACAGCTCCGTTCAGTACGGCATTGGAATCTTTGTCGATGGTGAGGATCAGGCAGTTGCCAACGGAACGTTCACCCATGTATTTGTCGACAGAGCTGAACGAACGTCCGTACCGATCCCTAGCGAGCTTCGCGAGGCGCTGAGCAGGATTGAGGTCTAATCTTCTCCGGTTACTCGTTTCGCTTTGGAGGTAGCGGCGAGCAGCGCGATTGTAGAGGCAAACATTAGGGCCGCGAAAATCGACGGACCGGAAGAAGACAGTGGATAAAGCAGTCCACCGATTATCGGTCCTGACACAAAGCCGACCGCGGGGCACGATGATATTACCCCTGCAGCACCGCCTTGTTCTTCTGGACCCACTGCCAAAGAAGCACCCGCGGTAATCGCCGGCATCGCTAATCCCAGCCCCGAGCCCATCAAGGCCATCGCCAGCGCTAAGGTGTAAAAAGCCGAAAAGGTCGCGACCAAGACCGCGCCGACCGCCAGGAAAGCCAGCCCTGAACGCACGAAGATGTGCGGCGGGAGCTTCAGTCGCTGCATCGCGGTTACTTGCACAAGGAAGGTGAACAGCGCGGCTATCATAAGAGCGACGCCGGTATATTGGGCCGTTCGAACCCCGCTCAAGCCCAAAGAGTCCTGAAGCTGAAAGCCCAAGGTCTGTTGTATTGCCGAAAAACCAGAAAAAAGCGCCACCGCTGTGATCACAAAGCGACGTATACGTGGGTCTAGATAGCGCAGGCGCGTGGGTTTCTCTCGACTGCGAATCTGTGCGGGAGCCAGCGGCGGGAGTAGGCGCCAGACTAGGAGAGCCGCGACCGCCGAGAGTGCTCCGGCAAAGTACAAGGGCGCCAACAAGCCGAACGCGGCTAAGGCCCCGCTGACCGCGGGCCCCAGAATCATCCCCAGGCTGTTAGCCGTACCCAACCTCGCCATCGTTGGCATGCGTTCCTGGGGTGCGGTGCAGTCTGCCGCGTAGGCAGTCGCTGAGGGACTGCCCGCCGACATAATCACCGCCTGCGAGCAACGGACCACTAGTAGTACAGAAAAAAGCCCGATTCCTGTGAGTGCACCGCGCAAGCCTGCTAGAAATACGGACGTAAACAGCACGGTCCCCACGGTATAACCAATCAAGCCGACCAGCAGTACGGGTTTACGTCCAACGCGATCAGAAAATCGACCCCAGTAGGGCGACGCTATTGCAAACACGAGAGCAGAGCTTGCGATGATGGAAGTTATTTGAAGCTCGACTAAACCTACCTCGCGGCCGAGCGGCGCCAATATGGCGAATACGAGCGACTGACCGATGGCCGTCGACATCAGCGCGGCAATCAGAACCAGAAGTTGCCGCGCTGACAGCGATTGATTCATTTGTCCGGTAGTAGGGCTCTCGTGTGGGACTCAAAAAACCTGTGGTAGCTAGCAGGGAACAGACGCGTAATCCAGCTAAGCCATTTGGCGTCGGAGCCAATCAACAGCCTTCTTTGGCCTGATTGTGCAGCCGCTAGTATCTGCCTAGCCGCCTCCTCTGCGCTAGTCTTGACATACTTCTTAAACATCTCATCGCGCACATCAGCTGAATCCGCCGGATCAACACTGCGTGCACTTCGGGCTATGTTTGTCCCTACGCCACCGGGATGAACGCAACACACTTTGACCGGACTGTTCGCAAGATCCAATTCCTGACGCAAAGCTTCTGTGAAACCACGGACCGCAAACTTCGCCGAGTTATAGGCGGACTGGCTCGGAACGGAGATCATTCCGAATACGGAAGAAGTATTGACGAGATGTGATTTCTCCGCCTTTTCTAGTAGCGGCAGGAACGCTTTTGAGCCGTGGACCACGCCCCAAAAGTCAATATCCATCACCCAGTGAAAGTCTTCGTAGCTCATATCACGAACCAGCCCGGAAAAGGCCACACCCGCGTTGTTCACCATCAGTTCCAGCGATGGCACGGTTGCCGCTACTTCTTCCGCCCAGGATTCCACTGCCTCGCGATCAGCGACGTCGACCCGCTTTTGGTAAACCGGAGCGGCACGCTCATTAAGAGATGCGACCGTTTCGCCAAGACCGGCTTCGTTGAAATCGGAAAGCCATAGTTCACAGCCAGCTTCATTCAGTTGCCGCGCCAACGCACGCCCCATACCAGATCCGGCTCCCGTTATTGCGGCTCGTTTTCCGGTGAAATAGGCCATCAATTTTTCCTCGTTACTGGCTCCGCATCATAGGCGCGGACCGATTTCTGCGCCAGTACAGTAAGCTTTTCTGGACACTAATCCAGCGATTCCGTACACTGCGCGCCCAGCGCGAGGCCGATCGCTCTGGCTCCTAACATCCTTCCGATTTAGCGCCCTAGCGACACTTCTAGAGCCGGTATTGGTCCCGATGACCTCGCGCTCCCGGCGGCGCTGATGGGGTTGGCCGAAATTGCAGCCGCCACAGCGACTGATGCAAAGACTTACATAACGACTGACATTACAACAGAAACAAATACCGATAACGGAACAGTTTCGAGCGGCGGTAACAGATTGTGAAAAGAACAAAGGAAAGCGAGATGCGGACTATCCCATCTCGCTTTTTTTTGATTTTTTTTAGCTTACTTGATTGTTCTCACCAAGCCTTGTCGCTGGCCGATTCCGCCCGACGGCTGTAGTTACTGGAGGAGCCATTGACCGCACAAGCTATTTTGGTACTTGAAGACGGCAGTGTTTTTCGTGGTCGATCGATTGGTGCGGAGGCCATCTCCGTGGGCGAAGTCGTATTCAATACGGCAATGACGGGTTATCAGGAAATTCTCACTGATCCGTCTTATGCCAAACAGATAGTCACCCTGACCTATCCTCACATTGGCAATACAGGTACGAACGCTGAGGACGAAGAATCTTCACGTATCTGGGCGGCTGGCCTAGTGATTCGCGACCTACCACTGCTTGCCAGTAACTTTCGCAACACCCAATCGCTCGATGATTACCTACGAGAGAGGGGCGTTGTCGGTATCTGCGATATCGATACGCGCCGCTTAACCAGGGTGCTACGGGACAAGGGAGCTCAAAATGGTTGCTTGATGGCCACGGAGATTTTGGACGAAGACGACGCGCTCACTCGAGCAAAGGACTTTGCCGGTCTTCAGGGTATGGACTTAGCGAAGGAAGTCAGTACGAAAGACCGATTGTCCTGGAACGATGGGGTTTGGCAACTAGGCTCCGGCCATCCAAATTTGAGTGACGCTGATCATCAGTGGCACGTCGTGGCCTATGACTATGGTGTCAAAAGAAACATTCTTCGAATGCTGACTGATCGCGGTTGTAAGCTGACGATAGTGCCAGCGCAAACTCCCGCAGCGGAGGTTCTCGCACTAAAACCGGACGGAGTGTTTCTCTCAAACGGTCCCGGTGATCCGGAGCCTTGTACCTATGCGATAGAAGCCATCGAAGAAATCCTCGAGGTGGGCTTGCCGACCTTTGGAATCTGCCTCGGACATCAGCTGCTGGGCTTAGCCAGTGGTGCAAGCACAATGAAAATGAAGTTTGGGCATCACGGTGCAAACCATCCGGTGCAAGACGTTCGTACCAAGCGAGTCTTAATTACCAGTCAAAACCACGGCTTTGCCGTAGACGAAACAGCCTTGCCAGAGACACTACGTGTTACGCATCGGTCGCTGTTCGACGGAACCCTGCAAGGTATTGAGCGAACGGACAAGCCAGCGTTTAGCTTTCAGGGCCACCCGGAGGCTAGCCCAGGTCCGCATGAGGCGGGGGCGCTTTTTGACCACTTTATTGCTCTGATGCGAGAGGCGATTTGATCAATGCCAAAACGGACTGATCTACACAGCATCCTAATCCTTGGGGCAGGCCCGATCGTTATCGGTCAGGCCTGCGAGTTTGACTACTCGGGCGCGCAGGCGTGTAAAGCGCTTCGCGAGGAAGGGTTTCGAGTCATCTTGGTGAATTCGAATCCGGCCACGATTATGACCGATCCGGCCATGGCCGATGCGACCTATATCGAGCCAATCGAGTGGCAGACCGTGCAGCGCATTATTGAGGTAGAGAAACCCGATGCACTGCTCCCGACCATGGGCGGACAAACAGCTCTGAACTGTGCTTTGGACTTAGCGCGAGAAGGAGTCCTCACGGCAAACAATGTCGAATTGATCGGCGCCACTAAGGATGCGATAGATAAGGCCGAAGACCGCGAGCTCTTTGATAAGGCTATGAAACGCATCGGGCTTGAAACGCCGCGCGCCGCCTTTGCGCATAGCATGGAAGAAGCAAACCAGGTACTGGATGCGATCGGCTTTCCCTGCATTATCCGCCCATCCTTTACGATGGGGGGGTCCGGCGGCGGGATCGCCTATAACCGGATCGAGTTCGAGGAGATCTGCGCGCGTGGCCTAGACCTTTCTCCGACTTCCGAGGTTCTAATCGATGAATCACTAATCGGTTGGAAGGAATACGAGATGGAGGTGGTCCGAGACCGAAACGATAACTGCATCATCGTTTGCGCGATCGAGAATTTCGATGCGATGGGTGTTCATACGGGCGACTCGATCACCGTAGCGCCGACCCAGACTTTGACCGATAAGGAATATCAGATCATGCGCGATGCCTCCCTCGCAGTACTGCGAGAAATTGGCGTCGAAACCGGTGGGTCCAACGTGCAGTTCGGGGTTTGCCCCAATAGCGGGCGCATGGTCGTGATCGAGATGAATCCCCGCGTATCTCGCTCCTCTGCGCTGGCTTCTAAAGCAACTGGGTTTCCCATCGCAAAAGTCGCTGCAAAGCTCGCTGTCGGTTACACCCTTGATGAGTTGGACAACGATATTACCGGGGGTGCCACGCCCGCGTCTTTCGAACCATCGATTGACTATGTGGTCACCAAAATTCCGCGCTTTGCCTTCGAAAAATTTAATGCCGCCGATGCGCGCTTAACCACCCAGATGAAATCCGTTGGCGAGGTTATGGCAATCGGGCGCAATTTCCAGGAGTCGTTCCAAAAAGCGCTGCGCGGACTGGAGGTTGGCGTCGCGGGCTTGGAGTCCTTACGTGAAGATTCCGCGATCGAAGCGAGCGATGAGCTGATCAGCGAGCTAATCAATCCGGGGGCCGAGCGAATTTGGCATCTTGCGGACGCCTTCCGCGCAGGTATGAGCGTAGAAGAGGTCTACAAACACTCGGGAGTAGATCCCTGGTTTCTCGTCCAGCTGGCGGATTTGATTGAAGAAGAGCAGACCATCGCCGCCGGTGCTTTGGAAGATCTTGATGCTTCGCGGCTGCGTGTCCTCAAACGCAAGGGCTTTGCCGACAAGCGAATCGCGGCGCTGCTGCAGATTGATGAGCTGTCCGTTCGAACTCGGCGACATCAGCTGGATATTCGCCCCGTTTACAAGCGTGTCGATACCTGCGCTGCGGAATTCGCATCCAGCACGGCCTATATGTATTCCAGCTACGATGAAGAATGCGAAGCTGAGCCTTCAGATCGGCCGAAGATTTTGGTTTTGGGAGGCGGTCCTAATCGCATTGGACAAGGGATTGAGTTCGATTATTGCTGTGTTCACGCTGTGCTCGCAATGCACGAAGACGGTTACGAAACCATCATGGTGAACTGCAACCCGGAGACTGTTTCGACTGACTACGATACCTCCGACCGCCTATATTTTGAGCCCGTCACGCTCGAGGACGTTCTAGAAATTGTCCATAAAGAGAAACCGGAAGGTGTGATCGTGCAGTTCGGGGGGCAAACACCCCTCAAGCTGGCTCGGGCGCTCGAGGCGGAAGGTGTGCCGATTATTGGCACCAGTCCCGACGCTATTGATCGCGCAGAAGACCGGGAACGCTTCCAGCAGCTTATTCAAGATCTGAAACTGCGTCAGCCAGCCAACACAACCGTGCGCAGCGTGGAGGAGGCCGTAAGTGCGGCAGAGGGTATTGGCTATCCACTTGTGGTGCGACCGTCGTACGTCTTAGGCGGGCGAGCAATGGAGATCGTGTACCGGGAAGAGGACTTACTGCGCTACATGCGCGAAGCGGTGTCTGCATCTGAGGAGGCCCCGGTTTTGCTGGATCGTTTTCTCAGCGCCGCTATAGAGGTCGATATCGATGCGGTATCGGATGGCGAAGAGGTCGTTATCGGGGCGATCATGCAGCACATCGAGCAGGCGGGGGTACACTCGGGGGATTCCGCTTGTTCCTTACCACCCTACAACCTGCCGGCAGAAGTGCAGGATCACATGCGCGAGCAGGTTCGCCAGATGGCTAAGGCGCTGGGTGTACGCGGCTTAATGAACGTACAGTTGGCTTTCCAGGACGGGCAAATCTACGTGATCGAGGTCAACCCACGGGCGTCACGAACGGTGCCATTCGTCTCAAAGTGCATTGGCACGTCGCTGGCAAAAATCGCAGCGCGCTGCATGGCCGGGAAGACTCTAGCAGAGCAGGGGTTCACGGCGGAAATTGTTCCCGGATTCTTCAGCGTAAAAGAAGCGGTGATGCCGTTTAACAAATTCCCCGGAGTAGATCCCATCCTAGGGCCGGAGATGAAGTCGACCGGTGAAGTTATGGGCACGGGCGATAGTTTTGCCGACGCCTTCGCGAAGGCTCAGCTCGCCGCTGGCGATCCCCCACCGCGAAGCGGTACCTTGCTTATCTCCGTGCGCGACGTCGACAAACCGGGTGCGGTCGATCTGGCCAAGGACATGGTGGCGCTGGGCTTTGACTTGGCTGCCACCGGTGGAACCGCTGACGCCCTCGAAGCCGCTGGCCTGACGGTAAGGCGGGTGAACAAAGTACTTGAAGGGCGCCCTCATATCGTGGATATGATTAAGAACGATGAGGCGTCAATTATCGTAAATACCACTGAGGGACGACGAGCCATCGCCGATTCCGCGCCGATTCGCGCCAGCGCAGAGGCGCACAGGGTGTTTTACACGACCACTCTGGCGGCAGCAGAAGCGGTTTGCCTGACGCTGCAGCGAGAAGGTGATAAGACCGTGCGTCGCTTGCAGGATTTACACAGGAGCATACACGCATGAATAAGGTTCCGATGACCGTTGAGGGTGAAAAAGCTCTGCGTGACGAGCTCGATTACCTTAAAAAAAACGAGCGGCCCCGTATTTCAAGTGCGATCGCCGAAGCCCGCGAACATGGTGATCTAAAAGAGAATGCGGAGTACCACGCCGCACGGGAACAGCAGAGTTTTGTGGAGGGCCGAATTATGGATATCGAAGGCAAGCTCTCCCATGCGCAAGTGATTGATGTGGCGTCAATACCGCACACGGGCAAGGTGATTTTCGGTGTAACCGTCGATCTTCTCGATGTGGAGAACGACAATGCGGTGAGCTATCGCATCGTTGGCGATGATGAAGCGGACGCTAAGAAAAACCTTATCTCTGTGAACTCGCCGATTGCTCGTGCACTAATCGGAAAGGAAGAAGGTGACCTGGTGGTGGTCCGAGCCCCGGGCGGCGATATTGAGTATGAAATAGACTCGGTCAGTCACAGCTAAGCTAAGAAGCGTATCAGGTTGGACTTTCGGACATCCGGCTGAGCGCTTCGTCGCAAGATCAATGCGACGTTGCCAACGCGTTGTACGAGGCTCGCGTTGGCGTTTTCTAGTAGTTCAGCCAACACTGTATCGCGGGTAGCTCTTTCACCTACCGCCAACTTCACTTTAATGAGTTCGTGATCGTCGAGTGCGCGATTCAGTTCAAGCATAAGCGAGTCGCTCAGACCCTTGCCTGCGACCGTAAGCACAGGGCGGAGCTTATGGCCGATGGCCCGTAGCTGACGTTGGGACGGATTTGCGTGCATTCTTGCTCGGATTCAAAACGTGAGGGCGGCGGAGTTTAGCGCCCAATGGTCGGCTTGTTAAGGAATTGGGACGGAAAATAATCGTGGCAAAAAAACGCTCCAGTAGTAAGGCATGGTTGCGAGAACACCACGATGATCCGTACGTGCAGCGTGCGCAGAAGGAAGGTTATCGCTCCCGCGCTTGTTACAAACTCTTAGAACTTCAGCAGAAGGATCGGCTTCTTCGTAGTGGGATGACGGTGGTCGATCTAGGGAGCGCGCCAGGGGGATGGTCACAAGTAGCTGCGCAGTTGGTAGGCCATAGGGGGCGAGTCATCGCCACTGATATCCTATCTATGGATACCTTAGCTGGAGTCGACTTTTTTCAAGGAGATTTCACCGAATATGAGGTATTTAACAGCATTTGTGATCATTTAGGCGAAGATAAGGCCGATCTTGTTATTTCAGACATGGCCCCCAACTTGAGTGGTATGGCCGCGGTAGATCAGCCGCGCTCAATTTATTTGGTAGAACTCGCGCTGGATTTCGCGGAACGCACGCTGGTAAACGGAGGCACTTTTGTTGCCAAAGTATTTCACGGTGAGGGCTTTGAGTCCGTTATGGCCACAGCCCGCTCCCAATACGATTCAGTGCTCACACGCAAGCCGACGGCGTCCAGATCCAGGTCGCGAGAGGTCTATTTGGTCGCGAAGGGGGCCAGGGCCGGATCGAGTTCGAGCCGGTAAAGCTGAACGACGAGCCAGTAAAGCTGAACGAGTAGTGGACGGAACGCCAGCACCGTGAAGCCCGTTTCAGTTTTGACTGCGTAAACAAGCTATACTGAACGGCCGGTTGGGACCGCGGTCCAAAGCACTGATACGCTACGATTGTTTGAGTTTGTCGCTGGCGCTGGCCGTCTAGGAACCGTCTTCATATTACTCATATGACTGGTATAGAAAGTTGTAAGATGAGTTTGGAGATGGGGTTCGAGTTTAAACAGTCATGATTAGTGTCGACTAACGTCCAAACGGTCCGTCACATATGAGGTACGCACATTGAACGACATGGCCAAAAACTTACTGCTCTGGC
>JBCBZV010000092.1:0-16335 GCA_039815155.1 Pseudomonadota bacterium | reverse complement strand
AGCCAAAAATTAGCCGAAGTGGTGGAATTGGTAGACACGCTATCTTGAGGGGGTAGTGCGCTATGCGCGTGGGGGTTCAAGTCCCCCCTTCGGCACCATCTACGTTACGCAACGACTACGCATCACTGATGCTACGGTTCCATGAGTTATGCGGCTCGTTGAACCGTTTCGCAGTCAGCTAATGCGGCCAAAAATGCATTTGAGCATCGGGCTGAGATTGGTGTGTTAGCGTGTTGCGTTGCCCAAAGGCCGAACCTATAATACGCGGCCTTCGACGACGGGTCCGAAAGTGAAAGCTCAAAGATCCCGTCGTTGCGGTAGGACACCTGGGGGTTCCCACCGTCTAAAAGAAGTGCACTCGTTTGCTCATTTTTATGCGACTGCACCGATAGGAAGTGAAGTATTGATGCGGGGTGGAGCAGCCTGGTAGCTCGTCGGGCTCATAACCCGAAGGTCGTCGGTTCAAATCCGGCCCCCGCTACCAAATCGCGCTGGCTTAGTTAGCCGCCGGCGCAACTTAGGAAGCCCCTTTTGGGGCTTTTTTATTGGGATTTTTTAGGCAGCTAGGCGGTATTTTGGGTAGCCCAAGATGAGCGTCCCTGGCTTTATCGATCGGCATTCGGGTTAGACGCCAGTAGATATACCAGCTTGTGTGCCTGCTCGAGCAATGACTCTCGTGACAGCTTTTCGATACGACGAGGAATCAAGGTGACGGCGAGAGAACGGCGTTTATATGAATTGCTCAAGCCAACGGTTCAGGCGATTGGCTTTGAGCTCTGGGGATTGGAGTACCAGACCCGAGGCAAGAATAACTTGCTTCGTATCTATATCGATGGTGAAGAGGGCGTGCAGGTAGACGACTGCGCTCGGGTCAGCGATCAGCTAGGAACACTACTGGACGTTGAGGAACCTATTAGTGGTGAGTACATCCTTGAGGTTTCCTCGCCCGGAATAGACCGACGATTATTTGAGTTGGATCAGTTCTCCACTTACGCGGGAGAGCAGATAGAACTAAAACTTCGTCAGCCCTTTGAGGGCCGTCGCAAGTTCAAAGGCATCTTGCGGGGTGTCGAAGGGGAAGACGTTGTCGTCCTTGTGGATGATCACGAGTATCTGCTGCCCTACGGCAGCGTTGACAGAGCGCAGATCGTTTGGCGCGGAGAATGAAAACCGCGACAAAGGGTAAATGAGGTTTGAGGAATGACTAAAGAAATCCTGCTCGTAGCAGAGGCGGTTTCCAACGAGAAAGGTGTCTCGGAAGACATTATTTTCGAAGCAATCGAGTCTGCGCTCGCTATGGCCACCAAAAAGCGCTACGACGAAGATGCGGACATAGACGTCACTATCGACCGAGAAACCGGAGACTATGAATCGGTGCGTCGCTGGTTGGTTGTACCCGACGATGAGCTCGCTCTGCTCGGCACCCAGTTCACCACGGAGGAGGCGATCGAGAAAGATCCAAACCTCAAGCCGGGTGATGTCTACGAAGAGCAGGTCGAGAACGTAGAGTTCGGGCGGATCGCTGCACAAACGGCGAAACAGGTGATCGTACAGAAGGTGCGGGATGCGGAGCGGGCGCAGGTCGTCGAACAGTATGATGGACGCGTTGGTGAACTCGTTGCGGGCACGGTCAAAAAAGTTACCCGAGACAACGTAATCGTCGACCTAGGTAATAATGCAGAAGGCTTGCTGCCGAGAGATCAACTGGTGGGCCGCGAGACTTTTAGAATCAATGATCGCGTTCGTGCGATTCTGACTGAGATCAGCACCGAGGCGCGCGGACCGCAGTTGATTCTAAGTCGCTCTTGCCCGGAAATGCTCATCGAGCTGTTCAAGATTGAAGTTCCGGAGATTTCTGAAGAAGTTATCCAAATACGCAGCGCGGCCCGGGATCCGGGATCAAGGGCAAAAATTGCCGTCAAGACTAATGATCAGCGGATAGATCCAGTAGGAGCCTGTGTCGGTATGCGTGGCTCTCGTGTGCAAGCGGTCTCTAACGAGCTTGATAACGAGCGCGTAGACATCGTGCTCTGGGATGATAATCCGGCGCAGCTTGTGATCAATGCGATGTCTCCGGCCGAAGTTGAGTCGATTGTCGTCGATGAGGAAAACGGGACGATGGATGTAGCAGTCGCGGAAGACAATCTCGCACAGGCAATTGGACGAGCCGGACAAAACGTGCGCCTTGCGAGCGAGCTGACCGACTGGACCATCAACGTAATGAGCGTCGAAGAGGCGCTAGAGAAACAAGAGTCGGAGGCGGGCCAGGTAATCCAAACCTTCATGGCCCAGCTCGACGTCGACGAAGATGTTGCGGGCATACTGGTAGATGAAGGTTTTACCTCGCTTGAGGAAGTCGCCTACGTGCCGCTTGAGGAGATGACCTCCATCGACGGTTTCGATGAGGAAATTGCGGAAGAGCTGCGCGCTCGTGCTAAAGATTCACTTCTTACGATGGCGATTGCGACCGAAGAGCAACTCGGCTCAGAGGAGCCAGCGGAAGACTTGTTAACAATGGATGGCATGGATAAGCCACTTGCCTACTTACTGGCGAGTCGCGCGGTGGTCACGATGGAAGACCTTGCGGAACAGAGTATCGATGAGCTTATGGACATCGAAGGTATGACGGAAGAACGTGCGGGAGAGTTGATCATGACAGCCCGCGCCCCCTGGTTTGCGGAGGAATCAGCCTAGGCACCCAAGAATTTAGTACCGGGTATTTAGGCGATTAGGGAGACAGCGCTATGGCGCAGGTAACAGTACAACAACTCGCAGAGACCGTCGGGGCATCGGTAGATAGGCTGCTCGCACAAATGAAAGATGCGGGTCTTCCTCACACCGCAGCCGAAGAGGTTGTGTCCGATGAAGACAAACAGACTTTGCTCACTTCCTTAAAGAAGAGCCATGGGGAGAAAAGCACCGAGGCGCCAAAGCGAATTACGCTAAAACGCAAGACGGTAAGCACGCTAAGGACTGGTGGTTCACAGGGTAAAAAAACCGTTGCGGTCGAGGTCCGTAAAAAAAGGACTTACGTTAAGCGAGATCCGGCGGAGGACCTGACCGACGCTGAGACTAGCGAAGTAACGGACGAGGCCCTGGCGGATACCGCGACCCCGGAAACGGGTGCGGAGCCTATCGACACCGGGACCGTAGAGGCAGCTGCAGAAGTTTCCGAGTCCTCTGCTGAGCAGCCGGTTGATCTTGAACAAGATGAAGACGACAAAGACCTTGATCCAGAGGTTCTGCGTCAACGAGCTGCGGCCCGTCGCAAACAGAAAGAAGAAGAAGACGCTGCGGCGCTCGATGCGGCAATAGCGGCCCGAAAGGCTGAAGCCGAGCGGAAAGCGGAAGAGTCAAAGACGCAGCAGCGAGCGGCGCCGGCTAGTGATGCACAAAAGCGACCGAAACGACTTCACGCGGCACCCCCTGCGGGACGCGAAGAACCTCGCAAGAAAAAATCTCGTGGTCGAAGCACCGGTGAGCCCCTGGGTCGTGGCAAGCATCGCGGCCACAACCTGTCCCTGTCGGACCTAGAGGCGGCGGAGAACGGTCTTCCCCGGCGACGCGGTGGCCGGCGCAAAGTTAAGGCCACCCATGAGGAGCATGGCAAGCACGGCTTCGAAATGCCGACGGAAGCAAAGGTCTATGAGGTCGAAATGGCAGACAGCATTTCTGTCGGTGATCTCGCTCAGCAGATGTCGATCAAATCCGGCGAAGTGATCAAAGAGCTGATGAAGCTCGGCGTTATGGCCAACATCAACCAGATGATTGACCAAGACACGGCGACCTTGGTGGTTGAAGAACTCGGACATACGGTCAAGTTAGTCAGCGCCGATGCCCTTGAAGAGGATCTTTCGGAAGCACTCTCGCAGCACGCGGGCACGCCGGAAGCGCGAGCGCCTGTTGTGACCGTTATGGGACACGTCGATCACGGTAAGACGTCGCTACTCGACTACATCCGAAACGCAAAAGTTGCTTCCGGCGAAGCCGGAGGGATTACGCAGCACATCGGTGCCTATCACGTCGAAACGGACCACGGCATGGTGTCCTTCTTGGACACGCCGGGTCACGCGGCATTCACGGCGATGCGCGCACGCGGGGCGAAAAGCACGGATATCGTGATTCTGGTCGTTGCCTCTGATGATGGTGTGATGCCACAAACGGTAGAGGCGGTTCAGCACGCGAAGGCGGCAGAAGTGCCACTGATTGTCGCTGTGAACAAGATCGACAAAGAGGGCGCAGACCCAGATCGAGTAAAGAATGAGTTATCTGCCCACGAAGTCATCCCCGAGGAGTGGGGTGGTGAGCATCAGTTCGTGCACGTATCCGCAATCACCGGTGAGGGTATAGACACGCTGCTCGAGGCGATCTTGTTGCAAGCAGAACTGCTGGAGCTGCAGGCGCCGAGAGATGTGCCTGCGCAGGGCATCGTCATCGAATCTCGCCTAGATAAAGGACGCGGTCCAGTCGCGTCCTTGCTGGTACAAAGCGGAAACCTAAAGCAAGGCGACATCGTACTTGCGGGGCTTCAGTACGGTCGCGTGCGCGCGATGATCGATGAAAACGGGGAACCGATAAAGGAAGCCGGCCCGAGCATACCCGTTGAGGTACTTGGGCTTGACGGCACGCCGGACGCAGGGGATGGCTTCGCCGTTCTGGAGAATGAACGCCGGGCTCGCGAACTTGCGGATTTCCGTCAGGAGAAGTTGCGCGACAATAAACTGCAACGTCAGCAGGCCGCTAAGCTCGACAACATGTTCGAGAGCATGACGGCAGGCGAGAAGAAGACGCTCAACGTCGTTGTTAAGGCAGACGTGCGAGGTTCTCTAGAAGCATTGCAGTCTGCTCTTCTGGAGCTCGGTAACGATGAGGTTCAAGTCAATATTGTCACTGGCGGCGTCGGTGGTATTGCCGAGACCGATGTGAACCTGGCGCTTACCTCTGACGCGGTGATTTTTGGTTTTAACGTTCGTGCCGACAATCAAGCGCGTCGCCTCGTTGAGAATGAAGGCGTTGATTTGCGCTATTACAACGTCATTTACGATCTGATCGACGATGTAAAACAGGCCCTTGGTGGCATGCTGGCGCCGGAGCTGCGCGAAGAGATTCAGGGTATCGCAGAAGTGCGTGACGTCTTCAACTCACCGAAGTTTGGCCAGATTGCTGGTTGCATGGTGATCGAAGGTACCGTGTATCGGTCCAAGCCAATCCGAGTCCTGCGCGACAGCGTGGTGATATACGAAGGGGAGCTCGAATCCTTACGCCGCTTCAAAGACGATGCGAACGAAGTCCGCAATGGTCTCGAGTGTGGAATCGGCGTTAAGAACTATACGGACGTAAAGGTCGGCGATCAGATCGAAGTCTTCGAAGTGCGGGAGGTTGCGCGAAGCCTGTAAGGCCCCGCGCGCCCTCCAGCCATCCGTCCGCAGAACTGTGAGTCCCGCGTTTTTCCCGTTAGATCCTGTCGACTAACGCATCAGCCATGGTTAGAGATTTTAGTCGACAAGAGCGCGTAGCCGATCATCTTCGTAAGGAGTTGGCGGTACTGATTCAGCAAGAACTGCGCGATCCCCGGTTAGGAATGGTCAGCGTCACCGCCGTGCATGTGAGCCGCGACATTGCTCACGCTCGCGTCTTTTTTACCTGTTTGGATCACGATTCCGAGGAGCAGGCCAAACCTGCGGTCGATGTTCTCAATAAGGCGGCCGGTTTTTTGCGCAACTGTCTCGCAAAGAGTATGGCTATGCGTACGGTCCCGCGTTTGCGTTTCCAGTTTGACAACAGCGTTGGTCGCGGTCGCAATATGGAAGAGCTGATCAGTAAAGCTACTGCTGCGGACCAGCAGTTACACGAAGACGAGCAGTAAGCATGGCTCGAAGACGGCGGGGACGGTCAGTCTCCGGGCTTCTTTTATTAGATAAACCGATGGGCATGAGTTCGAACGCTGCTTTGCAGCGAGCGAAGCGCGTGTTCAAGGCCGCGAAGGCCGGACATACCGGCAGCCTAGATCCGCTTGCGACCGGTGTGCTGCCCCTATGTTTTGGGGAAGCCACCAAATTCTCGAGTTATCTGCTTAACGCGAACAAAGGCTATCGAGCCACGGTCTGTTTTGGTATTGCCACCGCCAGCGGCGACGCGGAGGGCGAGACTGTATTCGAAAAGGATGCATCCGCTCTTACAGCAGCTCAGCTCGAGAAGTCGCTGGAGCGTTTTCGCGGAGACATACAACAGCTGCCTCCAATGTACTCCGCACTCAAGCGTGATGGGCAACCACTCTATAAGCTTGCTCGTAAAGGTATAGAAGTGGAACGAGAACCGCGTTCTGTCCGTATCGGAGAGCTGCGTCTAGAGAGCTTTGAGCCCGGCGTTCAAGCGGTAGCTGAGCTTGCCGTTCGCTGTAGCAAAGGCACCTATATTCGATCGCTGGCAATGGACTTAGGAGAGTGCGTGGGCGTTGGCGGACACATTGTCGCTCTGCGCCGAACCCAGGTCGGCTCTTTCATGCTATCGGACACAATCAGCTTAGCTGCGCTAGAGTCCCTTCAGGCAGGGGAGTCCTTTACTGACTTAGATGGATGCTTGCGCCCAATCGATGCCGCCTTAGGGCATATACCGCTTCTTAAGTTGCCGGAATCTAGCGGTTTTTACCTAAGACAGGGCCAAGCTGTACTAGTGCCAAACGCCCCCTGTGATGGTATGGTGCGCGTCGCCTTGGAGACCGGTGAGTTTCTGGGCTTAGGAGAAATTCTGGATGACGGTCGCGTAGCGCCTCGTCGTCTGGTTGTTAGTGAATACTAGTGACACCTGGTTCGCTACGGGTGGCTGGTGGAAGCTGAAGTCGTTAAGGAAGTAAAGAAGTAAAGAAGTAAAGAAGTGAAAACTCGATTGGGAATCCCTCCTAGAACTCCTCAATCGATCAGAACCTGTCTGTAAATCTGCACGGGCAGGCTCTTTTTCTAGTTGGTCGTAAGAAAACCGTTTTTGACTAGGACGCTACTCATTTGCTTGGTTGTGTGGCCCATTGGTCCACCCAACCTAGAGGAGTGCACCGTTGCTAGCCTGAGCGAGTTCTGCGATCTGGGCAGATTAATGAAAGGAAAGCAAAAAAATGGCTTTAAACGCAGAAAAAAAGGCGGAGATTGTCCGCGAATACCAGCGCGGCGAAGGCGACACCGGTTCTCCGGAAGTACAAGTTGCTCTGCTCACCGCAAACATCGAGCAGCTGCGCGATCATTTTGAATCTCACAAGCAAGATCACCACTCACGGCGCGGTCTTATCCGCATGGTGAACCAACGTCGCAATCTGCTTGATTATCTAAAGCGCAAGGACGCAAGTCGCTACGCAGAATTGATTCAGCGACTCGGCTTACGCCGCTAAATAAACGCCAAGGCGTCGGAGCAAGAAAGAAAGCATCCGTGCATCGCGTTTCACTTTTGGAGAATAAATGTGAATCCAGTAACTAAAACTTTCCAGTATGGCGGCCAGACCGTCACGCTGGAGACGGGCCGCATCGCTCGTCAGGCAAGCGGGGCGGTGCTGGTCACCGTTGAGAACACTAGCGTTCTCGTTACCGTAGTTGCCGAAAAGACAGCGCGCGAGGGTCGAGACTTTTTCCCGCTCTCGGTGCATTACCAAGAAAAAACCTACTCGGTTGGAAAAATCCCCGGCGGCTTCTTCAAGCGAGAAGCTCGCCCGAGTGAGAAAGAAACGCTCACCTCACGTTTGATCGACCGGCCGATTCGTCCGCTGTTTGCAGATGGCTTTATGAACGAAGTTCAGGTTGTTTGCACAGTTATGTCTGCGGACAAGCATATCGATCCGGATATCCCGGCGATGATCGGTACCTCCGCAGCGTTAGCTATCTCTGGCTGTCCGTTCAATGGACCGATCGGCGCGGCGCGTGTCGGCTTCAACGAAGAGCAAGGTTATGTCCTCAACCCGACTTACGATGCCTTAGCGAGCAGTAAGCTCGATATGGTCGTTGCGGGCACCACTGACGCGGTGTTGATGGTTGAGTCGGAGGCAGACCAACTCACAGAAGACCAAATGCTGGGCGCGGTGCTCTACGCGCATCAGGAAATGCAGGTCGTTATTAAGGCGGTTCAGGAACTCGCAGCAGAAGCGGGCAAGCCCAGCTGGGATTGGCAGGCACCGGCGGTCAATGAAGCTTTGCTCTCGGCGGTTGAAGAGCAGGTCAAAAATGACCTCGGCGAAGCGTATCGAATTACGGAAAAGGCTGACCGTTACGCGCGCGTTGGCGAAGTCCGAGACGCTTGCGCAGAAGCCCTAGTCAGCGAAGATGGCTATACGGCGGATGAGGTTAAGGACTACTTCAAGAAAGTCGAGAAATCGATTGTCCGCAAGCGGATTTTGGCTGGTGAGCCGCGAATCGATGGCCGCGACAACCGAACGGTTCGTCAGATAGCCTGCGAAGTCGACGTGCTGGCTAAAGCGCACGGTTCTGCATTGTTCACTCGTGGAGAAACACAGGCGATCGGTGCAGTCACCCTTGGTTCAACCCGCGATGCGCAGATCATTGACGCGCTCGAAGGTGAACGTCGTGACCCCTTTATGTTGCACTACAACTTCCCTCCCTACTCGGTGGGTGAAGCCGGTCGAATAGGCTTTACTGGGCGTCGCGAGATTGGCCACGGTCGTCTGGCGCGCCGCGGACTGGCGGCCGTTCTGCCGAACGAGGAAGAATTCCCTTACACAATCCGAGTAGTTTCGGAAATCACCGAATCCAACGGATCCAGTTCTATGGCGTCCGTGTGTGTGGGCTCTCTGTCGCTAATGACCGCTGGCGTTCCTTTGAAGGCACCGGTAGCCGGTATCGCCATGGGTCTCGTAAAAGACGGCAATCAGTTCGCCGTACTCACCGACATCCTGGGTGACGAAGACCACCTTGGCGATATGGACTTCAAAGTGGCCGGTACCGCAGAAGGCGTTACCGCGCTACAAATGGATATCAAGATTGAAGGTATCACCGAGCAGATCATGGAAATCGCTCTAGAGCAGGCGCTGCATGCGCGACTGCATATCTTAGGTCAAATGAACGCCGTGCTCGCCGCGCCGCGTGAGGTGACCTCAGAAAATGCGCCTAGTATGGTTACGCTCAAAGTTGATTCCGACAAGATTCGCGACATTATCGGTAAAGGTGGCGCAACCATCCGCTCGATTACGGAAGAGTCTGGAGCGACCGTCGATATTGAAGATGATGGCACGGTCAGAGTCTTCGGTCAGGATCAGGCGGCGCGCGACAAAGCCGTTGCGATGATCGAAGAAATCACAGCGGAAGCAGAAGTTGGCGCTATCTACACCGGTCGTGTGGAACGCATCGTCGACTTCGGTGCTTTCGTGAACATTCTTCCCGGCAAAGATGGATTGCTACACATCTCTCAAATCGCGAACGAGCGCGTCGAGAACGTCTCGGACCACCTGTCCGAAGGTGAGGAAGTTCGCGTGAAAGTCCTCGATGTTGATCAGCGCGGCCGGATCAAGCTCTCCATTAAGGAACTGCTTAACGAAGAAGCCAGCGAGGTTGAGGAGGTGGGGAACGCCTAAGGTGCTTTCTCAGCGTATGCCTCTAAAGTAGGCTGTCAAAAAGAGCGCTTCGGCGCTCTTTTTTTTGGCGTCTTGCTCTAGTGTTTTTGCTAACTCCCTGTGAGCGATGAGCATCAGTTGATAGTTGGGATAGGCTAGGGCCGGTTCTCGATCAATGTGTTCACCACGCTCGGGTCCGCAAGGGTTGAGATATCGCCCAAATTGTCCAAGTCGTTCTCCGCGATCTTGCGGAGGATGCGCCGCATGATTTTTCCGGAGCGCGTCTTTGGTAGCCCGGGCGCCCATTGAATGACGTCCGGCTTCGCAATCGGACCGATCTCTTGAACACATAGGCCAATGAGTTCGCCTTTTAGCTCGTCGTCGACCTCTACGCCCTCCATTGGTGTTACATAGCAATAAATTCCTTGGCCCTTTATGTCGTGCGGAAAGCCGACTACGGCGGCTTCAGATACCTTGTCATGCAGCACCAGAGCGCTTTCTACTTCCGCTGTTCCCATTCGGTGACCGGAAACGTTTAGCACGTCGTCCACGCGACCGGTAATCCAGTAGTAGCCATCTTCATCGCGCTGAGCGCCATCGCCGGTGAAGTAATAGCCGGGATACTGGGAGAAATACGTATCGATCATTCGCTGATGATCGCCGTAGACGCTTCGGATTTGGCTAGGCCAAGAAGACTTCACAACCAGGTAGCCTGCGCCGGGGCCTTCTATTTCACTTCCGTCCTCCGCCAGTAGCGCCAGCTCAACCCCAAAGAAGGGTAGCGTGGCGGAGCCAGGTTTCATTGCGGTGGCGCCGGGTAAAGGAGTGATCATGTGCGCGCCAGTTTCCGTTTGCCACCAGGTATCTACAATCGGGCAGCGCCTATCGCCGACCACCTCAAAATACCAACGCCAGGCTTCCGGATTGATCGGTTCGCCAACGGTACCTAGGATTCGCAGGCTGCTTCGGGAGTGACGTGTTACGTAATCGTCTCCTTTCCCCTGCAGGGCGCGAATAGCCGTTGGCGCCGTATAGAAAGTTGTAACTTGATGTTTGTCGACCACTTCCCAACAGCGACCCGCATCCGGGTAAGTGGGCACGCCTTCAAACATTAGGGTCGTGGCGCCGTTGGCCAGTGGTCCGTAGACGATGTAGCTGTGCCCCGTAACCCAGCCAACATCGGCTGTGCACCAGTAAACTTCCCCATCCCGATAGTCGAATACGTACTTAAAGGTCATCGCGGCTTGGAGTAAATAACCGGCAGTTGTATGGAGAACACCCTTTGGCTTGCCTGTCGAACCGGAGGTGTAAAGAATAAACAAGGGGTCCTCAGCGCCCATCGACTCCGGTTCGCACTCGATGGACTGGTCGCGAACGAGCTCGTCATAGTAAACGTCTCGATTCTCGGTCATTTCGATCTCGGTACCAGTTCGGCGCAAGACGATGCAAGTTTCAACGCTAGGACAGTGGACAAGAGACTGGTCGACGTTGGCTTTCAGCGGAATCGTTTTCCCCCCACGCAAGCCTTCGTCACTTGTGATGACCGTTTTGCAATCGGCGGACTGAATACGATCTTTTAGCGCTTCCGGCGAGAACCCGCCAAACACGACCGTATGAATAGCTCCTAGGCGAGCACAGGCGAGCATTGCATAGGCGGCCTCCGGAACCATGGGCATGTACAGACATACACGATCTCCCCGTTGTACTCCCCGCGAGCGAAGACCGTTCGCCAGCCGGCAAACTTCTTCTTTCAACTCCTGATAGCTGATGCGCTTACTGTCCTTCGGGTCGTCTCCTTCCCAAACGATCGCCGTTTGTGTGGCTCTAGCGGGTAAATGCCGGTCAATGCAGTTGACGCTAACGTTTAATTCAGCGCCGGCAAACCAGCTGGCCTCACCGGCCACAAAGTCGTGCTCACACACGCTGTCCCAGGGTTTATTCCAGGTAAGGAATCGTTCCGCCATTTCGGCAAAAAACGCCTCCTTGTCGGTAACCGATCGTTGATAAAGCGCATCAAAATCCTGCTTTGACAAATGCGCATCACGCATCGAATCGGGAATCGGGTAGGCTTGCAGGTCGCTAGGATCGCTCATTTTTTCCTCTGAAATCGAGTGCCTGACGCTAGCATGCTATCCATAGCATCAGGACGGAGAGCCAGTAGCATACTTAGCTGAGCATTTCGGGTAAAAGCTCTTTAATCGAACAAACAAACGTATCTGATCGAAGATGGCCAACAGGTAGAGGGAAAGCGGGGCGGTTGATCGGGGAAGTCAAGCGGCGCTCTATATATTAGCGAGTCGCCAGCATTCCCCAATCAGTGGCTGGATTGAGCAATAGGCGAACGTTGTCTATCAAACGAGTCTTGCCGAGCTTTGCGGCCGCAAGAATTGCGATTTCTTCCGTGCCTACGTCAACAGGTCGCAGTGTTCGAGCATCGCGAATTGCGAAGTAATCTGGGTCAAACCCCGCTTCGAGCAGGCGAAGACGAGCGTGAGACTCTAATTGCAAGAAGTTATCAAAGCCACAAGCTATGGCTTCGCGACACTCAAGCAAGATTTTATGCAGTAGCGGTGCGACAGAACGATGCTCTCTGCTTAAGTATGCATTGCGAGAACTCAGCGCCAAGCCGTCCTGGGCTCGAACCGTAGCTACTCCAACGATGTCAATCGGCATACAAAGGTCTCCTGCCATTTTTCGGATGATCGAAAGCTGCTGGAAATCTTTCTCGCCGAACACCGCACAATGGGGCCGGACCATGTTGAAGAGCTTGCTTACAACTGTTGCTACGCCGTCAAAATGCCCTGGTCTGTTCAAACCGCAAAGCGTGTTTGATAACGCAGGTACGCGCACTACTGTTTGCGTCTCCGTCCCTTCCGGGTATACGGACTTCGCATCGGGTGCGAAGACGTAGTCAACTCCTTCGGCGAACAGCTTTTCTCGATCTGCATTTAACGTGCGCGGATAAGCCTCGAAGTCCTCATTGGGACCGAATTGCATGGGATTAACAAAAATACTGACCACGATGACATCACCCAACTCGTGGGCTTTGCGCACCAGTTGAAGATGTCCCTCATGAAGGTTGCCCATCGTGGGAACAAGAACGATGTTCTCGCTCTCGCGGCGATGTGCGTCTAGGGCCCGATGAAGCTGGGCCGGCTGTCTGATGGTCTGCATAAATTTCCCCAGCTTGCGGTCAGGGTGAGTCGGCTATGCATCCAACTCCTATTCTTACTACCTTTTTAATTGCTTCCCCAATTTAGCGATCACTCGCTAATTCGGACGACCGAGTATGCAGATATTGGGTTTGGGCGGCAAGAAAAATTCACTAAAAATCGACCGCTATTTGTTACCTATTTACACGCAATATGTAACTTTTAGTGCTCATTTTCGAGAAAATGTGAGCGAAATCACCCAAAGTGCGCATTTAAAAGAAATTTTATGGTTATCGATTAGAGGGTGTCTTTTACGGCCGTTGTTGGCCCAATCTTGTTCAGATTCGGGGGTTTAGGAAGAAAAGATCGAATAGTTTCTAGGGGTAAATACTGCTCGATTGGCGAACGCGCCGACTCATTCGTAGCTCTGGTCCGGTGTGGGGTAACTGCCGTCTTTTACTGCTAGAACAAAAGATTTGAGTGCGTCCTGAACACTATCGCTGCCCTGCATAAAGTTCTGCACGAAGCGCGGAGTGTGAGACGACAGGCCGAGTAGGTCGTGCATGACCAGCACTTGCGCATCGGTTCCCGGTCCTGCGCCTATGCCGATGACAGGTATATCAACCTTGCTTGTAATATCGGCGGCAAGCACCGAAGGTATACACTCGAGCAGCAGGATGCTGGCACCTGCGTCCTGAATTTCTACCGCATCAGCGAGTATTGCCTTCGCTTGTTTTGGTGTTCGGCCTTGCACTCTATATCCGCCGAAAACGTTCACCGACTGGGGTGTGAGACCCAGATGAGTGCAGACAGGAATGCCTCTTTCAACCAGCGCTTGAATCGTATCGCTAAGCCAGACTCCCCCTTCCAGCTTCACCATTTGGGCGCCGGCCTGCATTAACTGTGCCGCGTTGCGGAGCGCATCCTCGACGCTTCCATAGGCCATGAAAGGAAGGTCAGCCATGATGAGAGCGGACGGATTCGCTCGGGTTACACACTGTGTGTGGTACGCCATTTCATCAACGGTTACGGGTATCGTGCTTTCATGTCCTTGCAGCACCATGCCCAAAGAGTCACCGACCAGCATGGTTTCCGCGCCCGCTTCGTCGATCAAGCGAGCAAAGGTGGCGTCATAGGCAGTAATGCAGACAAACTTTTCACCGGACGCTTTCATCTTTGCGAGAGAGCTAATTGTTATCTTCGACATAAAACCTGTTTTGTATCGCTCGCGTGAAAAGGGCGCTTTAAGGTAGTCCGCAAGCCACCGGGAACTACCAGACGGCGATTCAGCACTCCTTTGGTAAAACATTGGCGAGCTGCGCAGTCCAAAATAAGCCAGCCAGACTCAGCCAAAAAACGTGGGATTGAAGTAGTGACGGCCACTTCTAATGTCTAATAAATAATCTACGAGCTGCTGATAATCGCCCGTATCGCTCACAAGGTCTATCACGCTCGCATTCACGATTAGCAAGGGCGCGCCATCGTAGTACAGAAAAAATTCGCTGTACACTTCGTTCAACTGTTCTAGATAGGTCGCGTCAATGGTCTTTTCGTGCTCGATCCCCCGGCGCTGAATGCGCTGCAGTAGCACGTCGGTAGGGGCTTGGAGATAAATGACGAGATCGGGTTTGGGCGCATCTATAGTGAGTTTCTGAAATACCTTTTCGTACAGTGAGTACTCATCGGAGTCCAGATTTATGCGGGCAAATAGTGGATCTTTTTCAATGAGGAAATCGGCTACGCGTACCGGTGAGAACAGTTCCGACTGACGAAGCTCCTGTAGTTTTTGCGCTCGCTGGAAGAGAAAGAAGAGTTGTGTGGCCAGTGCAGCTTCCCTTCGATTGCGGTAGAAACGTTCTAGAAAAGGGTTCTCATCCGCATCTTCGAGAAGCATTTCATGATTGAAAGTCTCTGCGAGTCGCCGAGCGAGGGTAGTTTTCCCCACCCCCACTGGCCCCTCCACCGCGATGTAACCCGGTACGGGTCGCCCTCTCAAATCGACATCGATCACAAGGCATCTCGCGCTGCAGAGTCGGAATTGCTTAGCGTCTGAGGTTCCCAGGATAAGTCGGTGCGCTCGAGGCGATTGTCCGCACAGCGCTCAAGGCACTCCTGTAAGGAATTTCCATTTGGTAAACGCCAAGCGCCTCCCAGCAAATCGATCAACGGTTGAAGTACGAAGTTTCTCTCTTCAAGGCGCGGATGAGGAACCTGCAGGTTCGATGACTGAACTTCCAAAGTGCCGACCAATAGCAGATCTAGATCGAGGGTACGGGGCCCCCAGCGCACATCATTGCGAACGCGACCCGCAAGAGACTCAAGCGCAAGGAGCTGCCCTAGCAGCTCCGCTGGTTCTAGAGCGCTCTCAAAAGTAAGCACAGCGTTGAGGAAATCGTTCTGCCGGCCAGGGCCGACCGGCGCGCTGGCGTAAATAGGCGAGAACGCCAGCTTTTGAAAGGTCCGTGTGGACTTGAGTCTTGCATGGAGCCAACGAAAGGTGGCGAGGGGCTTGCCTAAGTTTGCGCCCACCCCGACATAGCAACGATTCATTCGCTGATCTGCCGACGACGCCCACCGCGCCGCCTTGGTCTGCGTTGTCGGTCTCTATCCGGCGCGTGTTGGGGTACTTCGTGCTCCTCCTGAAGTTTGGTCCAGAACTCCCCCAGACCATTTAAATCCTCGCCAGCCTGCTCCCGGAGGAGGATAAAATCATAGGCGGCGCGGAAGCGACGCTTACTGAGTTGTTCGACGGTCTTTTTACCTTTGGTTTTACCCAGCCGTAGCTGCAGCTCCCAAATTTCGCGCATCGGCAGACTAAAGCGGCGCGGGATCGCCACCCTTTGGCACGCACTAGCGACGATCTCCTGGCCGGCGCTGTGCATTGCAGGAACCGGATGCACTCCCTCATTTTCAAGCTGCTGCCGCCGGTCGTTGACGGCCGGCCACAAAAGCGCAGCCAGAGTGAAGGCAGGAGTTACCGGCTTGTCTGCGCTGATGCGTTGATCAGTATTTTCCATCGCGCATTCGAGTATTCTCGCGTAGAAAGCGTTCTCTCCCGCCAGTCGTGCGGTTTCAGGAAATAGCCGTTCTAGGAGGGACCATTCCCGGAGAAGTTTCAGCGTGTCTAAGCCATAGCCGCTCAAAAAGAGTTTTCCAAACTCATCAAAAAGGCGGGCAGACGGTATGTCTTCGAGCAGAGCCGATAGCTGACGGATTGGGTCTGCATTTTCTTCATCGATCTGAAAATTAAGCTTGGCGGCAAAGCGGATGGTCCGCAGCATGCGCACAGGATCTTCTCGGTATCGGATCCACGGGTCGCCGATCACTCGTATCCGCTGCGCTTCGAGATCCTCCGTACCACCTACATGGTCGTATACCTCAAAGGTACCGCTGTCGTAGTAGAGTGCATTTACTGTTAAATCCCGTCGGATCGCGTCCTCTTCTAAAGTCCCAAACACATTGTCTCGCAGGAGCAAGCCGCGGGACGATCGCTTTGTGTGGCCGCTCGCGGGTTCTGCTTCTTCAGGGGCTGTATGGCTACCTCGGAAGGTGGTTACTTCGATGATTTCGCGGCCCTGACGCACGTGCACGATGCGGAACCGTCTACCAATGATTCGTGCACTCTTAAATGCGGATCGT
>JBCBZV010000121.1:0-12301 GCA_039815155.1 Pseudomonadota bacterium | reverse complement strand
GCCGACTACGTGGTCGAGTCGACGGGCGTTTTCACGACGACCGAAAAGGCCTCTGCTCACTTCAAGGGCGGCGCCAAGGCTGGTGGTCCCGTGAACGCTGGTTCAGGTGGATGTTGATCGCCAATCTCGCTTTCATTGCCTACGTCGACAACACCTTGTTTCACCTTATTGCATCAACGATGGCGGATGCTTATTTGGGTGTCAGTGTTTTTGTTGCCCTCACTTTAGGTACTTTTTACCTGCTCGATCGCTATCTCAAAGCCGATGTCATTCAGGTGCTCAACAAACGAAGTTTTTGGCAGATACCCTGCGCGGCGGCTTTTGGTGCTTTGCCGGGGTGCGGCGGTGCGATAATCGTCGTAACGCAGTTTGTCCACGGTCAAGTTAGCTTTGGCGCTTTGGTAGCGGTGCTGATTGCAACAATGGGCGACGCTGCTTTCTTATTGCTGTCTCGCGAACCGCAAACCGCTGTTTCTGTTTTCTCCATAGCGATCATCGCCGGGATTGTGTTCGGATACATCGTGGATCAAATCCACGGCACCGACTACCTCAAACGGCGTGAGGCGATCAACACGGGCGAAGAAAACGCCGTACTGGCGCTTCCGCAAGCGCTGCAAAAAGCGTTTTGGTTCTTACTTTTGCCGGGCGCGCTATTGGGTATCTCTCGAGCGTTCAATCTTGATGCGGGCCTACTCGCCGCAGCGGCAGATTCGGAGCTGGCCACCTGGCTTGGTTTTGCCGGTGCCATGCTGTGCATCGCGATCTGGAATAGTCAGCCTATCGACAGCTGGACCACTCGTTTCTCGCGAAGCAAAGACACGCAGGCAAAGCGCGAGTCTGCGGTCGCGGAAACCGCCTTTATATCGGTTTGGGTCATCCTTGCCTTCATGCTCTATGAGATGATGGTCTACTTCACGGGCTTGGATTTGGTGAGCGTATTTCAGACGCTTGGCATCCTGACACCGCTGTTGGCAGTCGCTATCGGCTTTATTCCCGGATGCGGACCGCAGATACTCGTGACCACCCTCTACCTCAATGGCGTTGTGCCGCTATCTGCGCAACTGGCAAACGCTGTGAGCAACGACGGCGACGCGCTGTTCCCGGCGTTGGCGCTTGCCCCAAAAGCGGCGATTCTCGCCACCCTCTACAGTGCGATCCCGGCGATCATATTAGGCTATCTCGCCTTCGGATTCGGCTACTGAGCAACTCAATTAAGGTTCTCAATGTTGATGCTGGGCAGTTCATCCGCCACGTCAAAGCCTAGTACGCGAGAGTAAAAGTAGAGTTCCGCATAGCGTGCGGCAATCTGATTTTTCGCTTTGCGAAAACCATGCGACTCGCCCTCGAAGGGTACGTAGGCAGTTGCGACACCCCGGCTGCGCAGCGCCTCAAAAATCATCTCCGATTGATTGGGCGGCACAACGGGATCATCAAGGCCTTGAAGCAGGATGAGAGGTGCGTTGAACCCATCCAAATGATGTATAGGAGATCGTTCCACATACAGCGGCTTGTCTTCCGGATAGGGACCAATCAGTTGATCAAGGTAGCGAGACTCGAATTTGTGCGTGTCGCGAGCAAGCGCCTCGATGTCCGAAATACCAAAGTAAGAAGCGCCTGCCGCGAAGGTATCGGTAAAGGCGTGAGCCGCTAGCGTCGTATAGCCGCCGGCGCTACCACCGCGAATCAACAATCGACTCCGGTCTGCCAGGCCCTGATCGGCTAGCCAACGTGCACCGGCAGCGGCATCTTCCACATCGCTGACGCCCCACTCTTTGTAAAGAGCCCGCCGGTAGTCCCGTCCATACCCCGTGCTGCCGCGATAATTCAAATCTAAAATCGCAAAACCCCGACTTGTCCAAAAATAGTGATCTGGCCGGTAACCTGCACTCGCCACAGACGTCGGACCACCGTGTACGGTAACGATGAGCGGAGGCGCGTCCCCTAAGGGACCCTGCGCATTTGGGTTCTGCGGTGGTAGATAGACGCCATGAGCCACTTCGTCTGCCCCAACGGGAAAACTCACCTGCCGGTAAGAAGGTACCCATTGCGGGTCCAATGCGTCATCACGCGTCAGTCGAACGGTTTCCAGAAGCTCGCCACTAATATCAATGGCCAATAATGCTCCGGGTTTATCAGCAAAACTTGCGGTTAGATATAGACGGTCGTCGATAAGCGCCATAGATCCAATCCCAGTAGCACCGATATCGATCCTGCGCAGTTGACCCTGTAAGTCTAGTAGGCATAGATTTTCTACCGCACCCTGTCTCGCAATGTAAAGCGAGCCTACTCGCTCATCATGCAACTGGTAGCTGCTGCCAATGGACCAGCCGGGCCCTCCCACCTCAGTTTGGCTTAGGCCCAGTGGGATTGCTTTGAAATCTTCGCCGTTTACCTGATAGGGAGCCCACCAGTTGCTCCTGTCGGCCAGGACCACAAGAGACCCGGTCGTTGACCATTGCGGATCTACTACCGACTCCTCCTGGCCCGGATTATGTTCCCGCAACTGAGCTAGAGAGCCATCTTCTGCAAAACGGGCACTATGAAGAAGCGTATCGTCCCATGGCATGTTCGGATGATTCCAAGATACAAAGGCAATGCGCTCGCCATTGGGGCTCAAGCTCGGGGCCGATACGAAATCGGACTCATCAAACAATACAAGCTGCGCTGATTCTTCCTCTGCGGAAAAGGCAACCAGCGCATTTCTTGGCTCGCCCCCATCCGTGTGGTCTTCCCTGATGCTGATTAGCCGGTTTCGCTTTGCGTCGAAGACAAAGCCCGCGTAGCGAAAGTCACTCTCCGGAGTAATCGGAATCGGGTCTTCGCCTGCTCGCATCCGATATACTCTTTGATCGCTAAAATTAGCAAACCAAATAACGCCTCCCGCCACATGCAAACTGCCGCCGCCGTACTCATGCACACGAGTGCGAACGTTAAACGGAGACGGCAATAGTTCTTCAATCTCGCCGTCTGCTCGCCGCCGCATGATCGTCGTACGACCGGCTTCTTCCGGCCTAGATTCAAGCCAATAAAGCGATTCTCCATCTGCAATCAGCGAACCGATGCCTCTCGCGCCCGCTACCAGCGACTCAGCGCTGATGGTTGAAGGCCAACTTCCATAAGGAAGCGCCTCGCGCTCTGGCGCGGTGACCGCGAATGGACTGGGCAAGGGTGTTCCTTCGTTCACGATCAGCGACTCCTGTGGAGAATTTGAACAAGAGGATAGAAACAGTAGAGGGCCAAGAAACAAGACGCGCTGGATTGCAGCGGCCAACAGGTATCGAAAGAGCATATATTCCTCATTACACTTGCATTTTCTCCGGGATCACCGGAGGAAAAATGAAACAGGCGCGACCTTAGCGGTTGGCTAACACGGCCGCTCGCGTACACTACGCTAAATCAACCTTGGAGATAAGCTTTGAGCCAACTAAGTGTCGAAAGCAAGGGCCACGTACTGCATATTCACATAACCCGGCCCGAGAAATACAACGCGCTCAGCATCGAAATGTATGAGCAAATGGCGCGTGCGTTAAAGCGCTTGGATTCTGATCAGGAACTCCGCGTGGCGGTCGTCTCCGCCGAGGGGAAACACTTCACCGCGGGCGTCGAGCTCGATGAATGGTCACCGTACTTCGGTGGTGGCAAGGGGTGGCCGGTCGGTGAAGATGGTATCGACCCGATGGGGGTAAATGGCCCGCAGCACAGCAAGCCCATTGTGATAGCGGTGCAAGGCTACTGCTTTACCTGGGGAGTAGAGCTACTTTTGAATACGGAAATACGCGTCGCCGCCGACGATACGGTCTTCCAGATGTTAGAAGTACAAAGAGGGATCTTCCCCTGCGGCGGTGCGACCTACCGTTTACCCCGTGAAATAGGCTGGGGCAATGCGCAAAGAGTGCTGCTTACCGGGGATCGCTGGAGCGCAGAGGAAGCACTTCGCTGGGGGATGGTGCAAGAGCTTACGCCCGCTGGTGAGCAAATTGATCGCGCGCTTGAGTTGGCTCAGAGCATCGCAGTGGCGGCACCTCTTGGAGTGCAAGGCTTACTACAAGCCAGCCGCTTCTCGCTAGAAAACGATAGGGCCGCTTGTGCAAAACAAATCTTTACTTCCCTGGAACCGGTTATGCGCAGTGAGGACGCGGCAGAGGGCGTGCAGTCTTTCCTTGAGCGCCGCAAGGCAGTTTTTGCGGGAAAATAAGCTGTCGCAGACGGAGAACGACGCCGAAAAACAGCAAAAAACGACAAGCAGTTATTGTAAAAGGAAAGGTAGGTGCCTTCGGTAACGAGTAACGGGATCAACATCCACTACGAATCTTACGGAGATTCGAAAAACGAGACAGTTCTTCTCGTAATGGGACTAGCTACGCAGCTTACGGCCTGGCCCGTTGAGTTCTGCCAAGGTCTAGTAGATCGGGGGTATCACGTTGTGTGTTTCGATAATCGCGACATCGGTTTATCGACGCACTTAGACGGTGAGAAGACCAACAATATCCCAATGCTTGTCGCTCGCCGCGCGCTAAACCTTTCCGTATCCGTAAGCTATCAACTCGAAGATATGGCCGATGATGCGTTGGGGCTACTCGACGCGTTGGATGTCGATCGGGCCCACGTCGTGGGCGCATCGATGGGAGGCATGATTGCTCAACTAATGGCCGCCCTTTTTCCCGATCGAGTACAGAGTCTTACGTCCATCATGTCGACTACCGGCCATCGATCATTGCCCGGCGCGGATCTGGCGGCTCGCCGAGCACTGCTCACCACTCCAGAAGATCCGAGCAGCAAGGAATCAGTGGTCATGCGCAATGCCAAGGTCAGGCAGGTTCTTCAAAGTCCAATCTACCCAAAAGATTTTGAGGAGATCTATGGGGTTGCCAATGCGGCCTATGAGCGCAGCGGCTACGATCCAGAGGGGATCAACCGTCAGCTCTCCGCAATCGTTGCGGCGGGCCATCGGCGAGCTATGCTGCGGAAGGTAGAGTGCCCGGCTCTCGTCATCCACGGAGCCCACGACCCGTTGGTGAAGATGGAGTGTGGAATTGATACGGCACAAAACCTATCTCAAGCGGAGTTACTTGTACTGCACGGTATGGGGCATGACTTCCCCGCAGTCCTCGTCGGCGCGATGATCGATAGAATCCACGCGACCGCGCAGCGCGCAAGCCACTAAGCCTTCAGGCGCTACCCGCTTATACCATCCAATGCACGCGCTGGCCGAGATCGTCCGCTTCCCGCTAGCAAAGCCCTTTGCCATCACGGGCTACACCTTCAACGATACGGAAACATTGAGGGTGAGTCTCACCAGCGAAGGCGTGATCGGTAGGGGAGAGTCGGTCGGAACCTATTATCTCGGCGAAACCGCCGAAAGCATGCTTGCAGACTTTAGTGCGGTTGCCGATGGCCTGGATTCGGGCATTGATCGGCTCGCTCTGCAGGAAATGATGCCCCCGGGAGGTGCTCGCAATGCCATCGACTGCGCCTTGTGGGATCTCGAATGCAAAGTGGCGGGATTAGCGATTTGGCAATTGCTGAACATCGTTCCAAAACCTCTTGTTACGGTATTTACGCTCGGTATCGGAGAAGCTGACGAAATGGCACAAGCGGCCAGCGAAGCCATTGCCTTTCCCCATCTCAAAATCAAGCTTAGCAACGAAAAGCCGGTCGAACGGCTGGAAGCCATCCGTCAGGCACGGCCCGATGCGCAGCTTGTCGTCGACGTGAATCAGGGATGGAGCTTCGACGAACTCAAGGAGTACGACCCATACTTTCAGGGCTTGGGAGTGGCAATGATTGAGCAACCACTCGCTCGCGGAAACGACGAGGTGCTTGAGACCTACCGTTCAAAAGTACCCTTGGGCGCCGACGAATCCTGCCTTCACCTTGAAGAGTTTGAAGCCGCGCGCAGACGCTACCAGGTGCTCAATATCAAATTAGACAAGTGTGGCGGCCTCACCGAAGGACTTGCTCTAGTGCGCCTCGCACAAGAGGCTGGAATGGCCTTGATGGTTGGCAACATGATGGGTAGCTCCCTGTCCATGGCGCCCAGCTTCGTCATTGGTCAGCACTGTCGCTTTGTCGATATTGACGGGCCGTTACTACTCGCTGGAGATATTGAGAATGGGCTCAACTACCACTCGGCAGGACTCGTGGATCCACCGGAATCAGCCCTCTGGGGTTAGTTACAACTACCTAGGGCTTAGAGCGGGTAGGCTCGATGACCCAGGCGGCAAACCCAGCTATCATCTCGCCCGTTCAAATCCCGGCCTCTAGCCGCTGACTCTGACCAGCATCATACGCATTCTCGCCCCGGTATGCCTTCGACTGGCGGTGCCAACGCTGAGACCTAATTTTGACGCCCCGGATGCTGAACACTCTCTGGCTCTGGCTGATTTTTGCTAGCACCGAGGGGAACTCTGTTTGTTGGTTGAACTGTGTCTTAGTTGAACTGTGTCTTAGTTTAACCGTGTCTTAGTTGAACCGTGGATTAGAAGGACGTCTCGATGAGTAATACGGAAGACAATTCGACGCATACACTAGTTGTTTCAGCACCGGACCGCCCGGGTCTGGTGGCACAAGTAGCTAGCTGTATCGCTGTGCACGGCGGCACCCTGGTTGAATCGCACAATCACACGGACACCCAACAAAGCTGGTTTTTCATGCGCAATGTCATTGCCGACGCGCCAAGTTTCGAATCAGAAGCCTTCCATCAGAAATTTGCTGCGACCGCAGCTCAGCTATCGCTCGACTGGAGCTTACATAACAATGGCGAACCGGCGCGCATGGTTATCCTCGCCAGCCATGCATCCCATTGCCTTGCGGACCTGCTGTACCGTTGGAAGAGCGGCGAATTCAATTGTGAGATCCCCTGCGTAATTTCCAATCACGAAAACCTACGTAGCATGGTTGAGTGGCACGGGATCCCCTTCCACTTTGTCCCCGTGCCGAAAGAGGGCAAACAGGATGCGTTTGCGAAAGTCGATGAGATTATAGAGCGCCACCGGGCGACTACGATTGTGCTAGCGCGCTATATGCAGATTCTTCCAGCGCCCTTATGCGCCAAGTACGAAGGACAGCTGATCAATATTCATCACAGCTTTCTGCCTTCTTTCATCGGGGCAAACCCGTACCAGAAAGCGTTCGATCGCGGCGTAAAGCTTATTGGCGCGACCTGCCACTACGTTACTACCGACTTAGATGAAGGCCCTATCATCGAGCAGGATGTGGTCCGCGTGGATCACAGCTGTGACAAAGATGAGCTAGTGCGCCTGGGCCGAGACGTCGAACGCAGCGTGCTCTCCCGCGGCTTACGCTATCACCTGGAACGGCGTGTGATCATTTTTGGCAACCGCACCGTAGTATTTCGGTGACTCATAAGCGCTCTCGTTAAACAACTCCTTGCGAGGCTCACTAGTGCCGTATAGGCGCGGTGGTAGCTGCAAGAACGGGTACTTAGATTGCGTCGTCTCTCTGCCGGGAAACCCAGGTGAATACAGCAGATACACTCATTATTGGTGCGGGCCATAACGGACTTGTTTGCGCCACGCTTCTCGCTAAGGCGGGTCATCGGGTAACCGTCCTTGAGGGTTCTGCCAGCGCCGGTGGACTAGCAAGCGAACGGAGTATTCACGAAGGATTTAAAGCGTCGATCGCCAGTTCCCTCTACGCAATGCCGAACGATCTCGTTCGTGAGCTCGGCCTTGATAGCAAAGGATTTCGCGCCGCCGACAAGCCAATACCATTGATAGGGCTCGCACCGGAGACAGAGCCAGTCGTTATCGATGGCGTGCCTGGTAGCGCGACCGTAACCGGCGTGTCGCAAGCCGACCAGAATGCGTTTAGTGCATACCAGAAACAGCTCAAGACCTTTGCTCGGGCACTGGATCCTTTTTGGCGAAAGACGATGCCCCGAATCGGAGACGCGGCACCTGGCAGCTTGCTAACCTTCGCACAGCTCGGGCTTAAGTTAAGGATGCTCGGGAAAGAGGATATGCTCGAGTTCTTTCGAGTAGCGACCCTTCCCATGCGTGACCTGGTAGAGGAGTTTTTTGAGAGCGAGTTGTTAAAAGCAACCCTTTGCTGGGATGGCTTGGTAGGCTCAAAGATGGCGCCGAGATCACCGAACCAGGCGGTGCTTACGCTCCTTAACCGAATGGCGGGGCAACACGATGGAGCCCACAGCATTCCCAAGTCGGGTATGCGTGGCTTCGTCAACTCCTTAAGCACTGCCGCTACCCAGGCGGGAGCCGATTTGCGGTTTGGCGCCAAAGTTGAGCGCCTGATCATCGACGCAGACGAGAGTGGTCAACGCTGCGTCGGAGTGAAACTTGAATCAGGCGAGGAGCTTCGAGCAGCAAGCGTCGTCTCCAGCGCCGACCCAAAATCCACCTTCCTATCCATGCTCGGCGCCCCCCACTTAGAAATCGAATTCGCTAATCGCATTCGCCGCCTCCGCACCGACGGGTACGTCGCCAAACTCTTCCTTGCGCTCAGCGATTTACCCTCCTTTACCGGTTTGGCAGATTGCCGGGGTCGTATGGTGCTGGCAAACTCGATGGATTCCATCGAGTTTGCCTATGATGAAGCAAAGTACGGTGAACCTGCCGAGGAACCTGTGATGGAAGTGACGGTTCCCAGCGTGCACGATGCTTCCCTAGCACCCGCTGGACAACATCTCCTTAGCGCCAACGTGATGTACGTGCCCGGCAAAAAAAAGGGCGGATGGAGCGAAGAGGCGAAAGCCTGTTACTTGCGCCTACTTCAGAATCACCTAGAGCAGTATGCTCCGGGCCTAGGCGACATCACCTTACATGCAGAACTTCATACTCCTGCTGATCTCGAGCGAGACTACGGCGTAACTGGCGGCCAATGGCATCATGCAGAGCCCGCCATCGATCAGCTGTTGATGATGCGGCCAACCTACGAAGCCGCGCAGTACAGAACACCAATCCCGGGTCTTTTCCTGTGTGGGGCGGGCTCTCATCCGGGAGGTGACCTCACCGGTAATCCGGGACGCAACGCGGCTCGCGAGATTCTCCGATGAAGCAATACGATGCGATCATCATCGGCGCGGGACACAATGGCCTCACCGCTGCGGCCTACCTGGCCAAGGCTGGACTCGATGTAGTCGTGCTTGAGAAAAACGACTATATCGGTGGGGCTGCAGTCACACGCGAAATGCATGAAGGGTGGTTCTACTCTAGCTGCTCTTACGTGTGCAGCATGATGCGGCAGGCCATCCATCGCGACCTGGACCTCGCCCGTCATGGTCTTCTGCTGGTCCCTTATCTTGGTACGGTCAGCTTCGGTGACGACGGCGAAACCCTAATCGACTATCCGGAGGAAGAAGCAGCCTACTTAGAGCTGCGACGACATTCGCCCCATGACGCGGATGCGATGTCGCGCTTTCAGGCCGATCTCAGTCGCTACGCGCAGCTTATCCGCAAGACTCTGCTGCGTACCCCGCCAGATCCAAGCTCTTTCCGACCACGGGACATCAAAGAGCTATTGTTCCTAGCCAAGGAGTTCTGGTCCCTGGGCGAGCGAGAGCTCTACGAATACATTCGCTTCTTCACGATGAGTGCGGCGGATTTTCTTGAAGACTATTTCGAAAATGACCTCATCAAGGCGGCGATGGCCAGTCCTGGAATCATCGGAACGGCACTGGGCGTTTACTCACCAGGCTCGGCTTATATCCTCCTCCATCATGTGATGGGTGACGTCGATGGCAGTGTTGGCGCCTGGGGCCTAGCGCGCGGCGGCATGGGAGCAATCTCAAACGCGCTGGCAAGTTCGCTCAAGGAACACGGAGGCGAAATCCGTACCGAGGCAGGCGTGCAACAAATCCTAGTTCGCGACGGCGCGACGGTCGGAGTCGCTCTGGAGAATGGAGATGAGGTTCACGGCAACATCGTCGTTTCCAACTTAGATGCCAAACGCACGTTTACCAAAGTCATGGACGAGAAAGACGTGCCCCCAGGCATTCTTAAGCGAGCAAAGAACTTCAAGATTCGTGGCTCATCCGGCAAGGTGAACATCGCGCTGTCCGGTATGCCGAAGTTCAATCGGGTCCCCGACAACCGTTACATCAATCGCGGCGGGCAGGGCTTCAACGGGTCCTTAGAGACGATGGAGCGCGCCTATGACTGCTGGAAGCACGGACGCTGGTCCGACGATCCATTTATTGAGGGGGTAATTCCTTCCGCCTGGGACCCCACGGTAGCGCCCATTGGTAAGCACTGGATGTCCACTTTTATCCAGTACTGCCCCCCTACCCTTGCTGATGGACCCTGGACGCCAGAAAAACGCGATCAATTTGGGGCCACTGTGCTAGATAAGATTGAGCGTTACGCGCCCGGATTTAAGGACCTAGTCGTTCATGCGGAGGTCCGCACACCGCACGAAATCGAAAACGAGATTGGGCTCACCGAAGGTAATATCTTTCAAGGTGAGCTGACCATCGATCAGCTTTTGTTCAATCGACCCTTCCCAGGATACGGTCAGTATCGGATGCCGTTAAAGAACATGTACATGTGCGGCTCGTCGACGCATCCCGGTGGAGGTGTTTCTTCCGCCTGCGGCGCCAACGCGGCGCGCGAGATTTTAATGGACCTAAAGCGCCCGAATACGGTCCCGGAGGACGACTGCTACGATGAGTGATGTAGCTACAGCGGAAACAAGCGCGCCCAATACTAATCGTGCGCGCGAGAAAGACGCTGATCGCTTTGCCGGTGAGAGGCTCAAAGAGTCCTACTTTCACGCCCGGCAGGCCCCATTGAATCTACGAGACGCCTGGTCCTCTTGGAACGGCTTCAAATTTGCCGACTACTATTACGACACGGTCTACGAGTACTTCAATATTCGAAATACCTGCGGAACCTACGACATCTGCCCGATGCAGAAATATCTGGTCGAAGGGCCTGATGCATTGCTTATGCTCAACCGGATGGTCACGCGTGATTTGACAAAACTTAAGGAGAACCGGGTCACCTATCTGTGCTGGTGCACCGATTCCGGGCGAATGATTGACGACGGCACGGTCTTCCGTCTTGGTCCAGAAAGCTACATGCTGACCTGCGGCAGCCCTTGCCTAGCGTGGCTCCGAAAGAGCCAATTAGGCTTTGATCGTGTCAACATCACAGACTACACGGAACGGTATGCAGCGCTCTCGCTGCAGGGGCCGACCAGTTTTTCTGTGCTCAAGCGCATGGGGTTCCATGAGCTTGCAGAGCTGAAACCCTTTGGCTTAATGCATCTACCGTTCGAAGGTACAAGCGTGATGATCTCCCGTACGGGCTTTACTGGAGACCTGGGCTACGAGCTCTGGATAGATCCGGAGTACGCACTGGCACTTTGGGACGCGCTCTACGCTGCTGGAGAAGACTACGGTATCCATCCCTATGGGGAAGCGGCAACCAATATGGCTCGCTTAGAGGCGGGCTTTCTGATGCCCTATATGGAATTCAACGAAGCCCTCAAGACCACGAATTTCGAACACGACCAAACACCCCTGGAACTCGGGCTCGACTGGCTTGTGGATTTTAAGAAACCCCACTTTAACGGACGCAGTGCCCTTCTCGAGCAGAAGAAATCGGGAGTCAAACGAGTCTTGGTAAAGCTCGATATAGAGGGAAACAAGCCGGCAGAAGAAGCGATACTGTACGCAAACAAGCGCTGTTCCCGCGAGGTCGGCTACGTCACCTCCGCGATGTGGTCCCCATCAGCAAAGGCCAATATTGCTTTAGCGATGGTCGATACGAAAGCACTGATCGGTGACATCTGGGCCGAGGTTTACTATCAGAGAGAGCTTCGCCAATATCACAAGGTGGTTCGTTGCACTGTCAAGGATAAGCCATTCTGGGCGCCTGCCAGAACCCGACAAACGCCCCCAGAAGAATACTGATAACCGGCCGAAGCTTCTTAAGCCTATAACACTAGCTGGGTCTGCGTAATCACCGCGATCAGCTTTTCATCGTTCCCGGTGATTCTCGTTTGCCAAACGGACAGCCTTCGCCCTACCGACAGCGGCGTTGACGTCGCTAAGAGCTGATCGCCACTTTTGGCGCGGCCCAAAAAGTTCGTTTTGCTCTCGATAGTTGTCGTCCCGGCGGCGCCATCGGGTAGATTAAGGAACGCCCCGATGGCCGCAACAGAGTCGGCAAGGGCCATTAGTGTTCCACCGTGCACCGAGCTACCGATGGTGCAGACTTCTTCCGCCACCGTAAGGTGACCAAGCACTTTTTCTTTGCTAGCCACCGAGGTACTGATTCCCAGTAATTTTGCGAGTGGCATGGTTTCAGCAAAATCTGTC
>JBCBZV010000220.1:0-4322 GCA_039815155.1 Pseudomonadota bacterium | reverse complement strand
GCTTGATGGTAGGGATGAAGCGGCGCTGATAGCAAGTCAGTGGAATTAGACACAACAATAGCCTAGGCGCCAGACTTTCGGCGCGTCTTCGTTCCGGGCTTCTTCGTTCGGGGCTTCTTCGTTCGGGGCTTCTTCGTTCGGGGCTTCTTTCAAAGCCCTCTGTCGTATAGCCGTTTGTCGTAAACCCCTTTGTCGTAGCCCCCTTTGTCGCAAAGCTCATTCCCTTTCAAGCAAAGTCGAGCAGGTTGTTGCGCTAGCTCCTCTCCAGATCACCCTTACATTGCCGCCTTTCTATCTACAATACGCATACAAAATGCGCGCACGGCACAGAGGTAAGTCTCAGGCGTAGAGATGTAGAGACGTAGAGACGTAGAGACGTAGAGACGTAGAGACGTAGAGAAAAGTCTGCAAAAGAACCAGTACGTTGGGTAGGGTAGCCTTGCAAACGCTGCATTCAAGATTGCTTCTCTTTGGAAGCTAATCTACCCAATTGAATGACAGCGCAGCTAAGCCAACGGGCGTTTCACTCCAAACATCTCGTTGCAGTACCACCGCCATTTACTTGAACTAGCAGCAGCACTTCGCCCTTGATTTAACTGACGTGTCGGCCGCCACGTTTATTCCCTATCTTGCAAAAATTTTGATTGGAGCGACTCGGTTGAGAGCTTTCCCCTCAATTTAAGCTAAAGACTTGGGGAACACCTTCCTTCTAGAGTGCTCCATGAGCGCCCACAATACATTGCTCGAACTTACCTGCCCGACCAGGCGCCCGTTTTCGATGACCGGCCTACGCCGCTGGTGCGTGGACAGCATTTCAGCTGCGACTTCGACAATACTATCGCCGGGGGAACAGCTTATTACCTGCGCCGTCATCGCATCAGAAACAAGCGCATGTTCAGGATCTCCGTCGTTGTAGATCGCGTTCAAGACCGACTTAATGCAGTCAAGTTCGGACAAAACACCCACTGGGGCACCGTGATCGTCCACCACGGTAACACCGGTCAATTTGTACTCGATCAGAGTCTCAACGGCCTGTACCAAATTGTCCTTGGCATTGATCGTTAACGGGTTTCGGCGCATACAATCTTTGATCTTCGAAGGGGTTTCCATGAAGTTACCTCTGTTTACTAGCTCAGCGTGACCACGACTAAAGATACAGCAGTCGATCCATTCATAGGATAATCATTCGCTCATCGAGATTTCCCTTCATGCGATAATTCCAACATGGATCGGTATGCACATTGGTATTTCGATCTCACAATACCTCTGAGTTCGCCGGTCACAACGAGATAAGAATATGTACGAACCTATGACCTATAAAGACCGTGTCGTTTGGATAACCGGTGCATCGTCGGGAATCGGCGAAGCGCTCGCGATACGGATGGCCGAGCGCGGCGCAAAACTGATTCTCTCTGCAAGAAATCAAGCGGAGCTAAATAGAGTGGCTTGTGAGTGTGACAGTAAAGGGGCGGCAACCGCCTTAGTTCTGCCGCTCGATATTGCTGAACATGCCTCGTTGAAAGGAAAAGCTGGTGATGTATTGGAACAGTTTGGTCACATCGACTTTCTCCTCAATAATGCCGGTGTATCCCAGCGTTCTTTCTGCGTCGACACCGCGTTCACAGTGTACGAGCAAATGTTCAGTATCAACGTGTTGGGCCAAATTGCTCTGACCCAGGCCGTTTTACCCGCTATGGTCGCCCGCGGCGAGGGACACATCGCGGTGACCGCAAGCATCGCGGGCAAGCTAGGTGCGCCGCAAAGAACGGGCTACTGCGCCGCCAAACATGCAGTCATGGGTTTCTTCGACGCTCTGCGAACGGAAGTAGCAGGCGATGGAATTCGAGTAACCACAATTACTCCCGGTTTCATTCGCACGAATGTTGCCGTGAACGCACTCGACGCGGCCGGTGAACGAACCGGAAAGGAAGACCCCTATATTTCCGATGGTATGGACGTTGGTGAGTGCGCACGGGTGATAATGGAAGGCTTGGCTGATGGTATACCGGAAATAGCCGTCGGCTCGGGCGCAGAGATGGATCTGGTGAGAGCCCGACAGGAAGACCCTATTGGCACCTTTAAGCTCCTAGCTGCGATGGCAACGCAGATCCGCTCAGCCCAGCCATCAGCCACTTAGGGCTACTCTTCCTTTATGCACAAAAACTATTGCTGAAGCGGGTAGGCGGACTAGCTTTTGGGATTGAAGCGAGAGCGCATAGCTGTGGCCTACCGGCAGCACTCCTTTGGCAGGCGCTCTCTGTTGCTTGCGTCACCAGCTGTTCTGAGCGCTCTGTTGGGTATTGGAGCGATAACCGGTTGCAGCGGCTACCGCATGCAAAACCTCGCAAAGTCCGATGTGAATCAGATTGCTGATGAATTTATTGCCGAAACCCAGGCAATTACCTTTGAGTTGATGCGCAAGATGTACGCGCGCAATCCCAATCAGCTCGCTCTCGGCGAGGTAAACACCGTTGATGCGCGCTTGCGTCAACTTCGAGAATCACCAGGGAGTTTAAGCTTTCGCGAGCTTCAAGACCTGCAAGAACTTAAGGCAATGGACGCCTGCTTTGAGGAGCGCTATCACGGCGACCGCGTATTCGTCCTGATCGTTGGTCTTCTTGGGATGTTGCGGCATTCTTACGGATACAACAGGGAGTTCTTTCTATTCGATAAGTTCGAACCGGAGGTTCTGGCGACCAGCGCCCGCAATATCGAGATCCTACTATGGCGCTTAAAAAACAACAGAAGAAGTAACGGCAGCCCTTTTTTAATCACCAGTGAGTACCAAGGCGAGATCGACAACCTGAGCTTTGAGCGTCTGTTCGGTAAGCTCATTGCATTACAGGATATGGCGGCGACGATTGCCGCTGGTGCGGGAAATAGAATAGTCACGAAAGCCGTTCATACGGCAACCTCTGTGTTTATTCCATTGCCGCTCTAAGCAGATCGACTAGCAGTGGTGAGTTAGTTTGGCGTTCGCGATTGAGCTTCGTGCCAAAGCCTAATCTCTTGAATCCTGTGGAGACCGCAACGCCTATAATTACGGCTAGCCTTGATTTTACGCGTCGGTTCCGAACAAGGGAGTATGTTGTGGTTCATCGATCAAGATTGGTCTCGCACACTGTGAATCTGGTGAAAGTTTCGCCGCCGTCTCGCAACTCATTCGAGCATCTACTCGCTTGCTCACTATTCATCCTTTTAGCGACGTCCGTGCTTATTCACGCCAGGGTTTACGCTCAAGATATTGCCGAGACCCGCGCCACCCGGGCAATCGATCTTATAGGGCAACTGGACGGCTCCTATCGCGCGGTCGTAGCGCTCGATCCGTCAGCCTTGGATCGAGCGCGTGCTCGGGATCGCCAGCGCAAGGCTCGAGGCCCTCTTTACGGGGAGCCAATTCTGCTAAAAGACAACATCGAAGCGGAAGGTATGGCGACAACAGCTGGCTCTCTCGCCCTAACAAGCAATATAGCTTCAAGCGATGCACCACTGGTTCACAGTTTGCGACAGGCGGGCGCAACCATCCTTGGGAAAGCAAACCTAAGTGAATGGGCAAACTTTCGATCCGAATTTTCAAGTTCTGGTTGGAGTGGGATAGGCGGACAGACTCGAAACGCTGTCGATCCGACACGAAGCCCTTGCGGATCAAGTTCCGGTTCTGCGGTTGCAGTAGCGCTTGGCTATGTGGACATTGCCATTGGCACAGAAACATCCGGTTCTATCGTATGCCCAGCAAGCGTAAACGGTGTCGTGGGCTTCAAGCCTACCCATGGTTTGGTGAGTGGGGACGGAATCGTACCGTTGGCACACACACAAGACACGGCAGGTCCTATCGCATCTACCGTTACCCAGGCGGCAAACACACTGGCGTTCATGCTGGCAGAGGACTATCCAGCGCGAGAGGAACTGCGTGAGGGTTTGTTATCGCTCAGTGCAATCAGCTCGCTCGCTGGGGTTCGGATCGGAATCTATAGCAAGTCTTTGGGGTTCGATCCGAGGAGAGACAGCGCCCTAGATCAGGTTTTAACAACACTGGCAGAAAACGAAGTAACGCTGATCCCCAACCTGACTCTATCACCGTATCCGGACTATCAGAAAGACTCTTACTCCGTATTACTGTACCGTTTGGCCACGCGGACGCATCATCGGCGGCTCCAGCTCGATCAACGCGATGGCTTATGTCCGCGGGCTTGCCCATGACTTTGACGACTGGGCCGCGTCCGGCGCTGTCGGTTGGGATTGGCAATCCGTCCTTCCCGTCTATGAGCGCCTGGAGACGCGGACCCAGATAACTGCGCGTGGTGTTGAAACGCAGGGCAACG